>NZ_JBVJMN010000018.1:0-122773 GCF_055584185.1 Streptomyces sp. NPDC104202
GCGTCCCCCCTTTCCTCCCCCCCCCCCCCCCCCCCCCCCCCCCCCCCCCCCCCCCCCCCCCCCCCCCCCCCCCCCCCCCCCCCCCCCCCCCCCCCCCAGGCCCTAGGGGGCGTGTTGTCGGTCACTCCGGGACCGGGCGGGGTCGGCGGGAGGACCGTCTAGGCGGTCGGCGCGGCGGGGCGGGCGATGCGGAAGAGCACGTTGGGGCGGAGCGGGCCCTCGGGGGCGGCGGGGTCGTCGAAGTCGTCCTCCGGGGCGCGGGTCATGCCGAGGCGGCGCATCACGGCCTGGGAGCGGAGGTTGCCGGCGGTCGTCACGGCGAGGATCTCGGGGAGGCCGAGGACCCCGAAGCCGTGGGCGAGGACGGCGCGCGCGGCCTCGGTGGCGTAGCCCTTCCCCCAGGCCGGGCGGGCCAGCCGCCAGCCGATCTCGACTCCGGTGAAGGGCAGGCCGTCGTCCACCTCGTCCAGGCCGGCGAATCCGGCGAACGCGCCGGTGTCCCGGACCTCGACCGCCCACCATCCGTAGCCCCGGCGGTCGAAGTCGGCCAGGAAGCGCGCCACGGAGGCGTCGCTCTGCTCCCGGGTCAGCGGGTCGCCCAGGTGTTCCCGCACCTCGGGGTCGGCGTTCATCGCCGCCCACGGCGCCAGGTCGGAGTCGCGCCACCGGCGCAGGAGGAGGCGGTCGGTCGTCAGTTCGGTCATGCCGACCAGCCAACGCGAACGGGCCGCCCCGGGCAATCCCGTTTCCCCGCCGGGTCCGGTCGCTCAGGCGTTCGGGGGTGGCGGGCCGAAGAGCTCCACGGCCCGGCGGACGCCGTCCAGCCCCTCCGCGAGCGCGCTGACGGAGCCGACGCAGCCGGCGACGAGCAGCAGCGAGCGGCGCAGCCGCCGGACCTCCGGGGCGCCGCTGAGCGCCATGGCGTCCAGGGCCGCGAGTTCGTCCTCGGCGATGCCCCGGTCCGCGAACTCCACCCGGTGCGCGGCCAGTTCCCGCCGCAGCCGGGACACCGCGGACCGCAGTTCGACGACCCTGGGGTCCACACCCTCGCCGGTCACTCGCCTCTGCCCCACGCTTCGCAACATGGTTCTCCCCCTCGCACGACCCTGTGCGCAGAACTCCGTACGACGCTCACTCCGGACCGGCCGTCCCACTGACCGGCCCCCGTGAGCCGCGGGCCAGTTAACTCCTTCGCCACCCCGACGCGCCACCCTTGGTGGGCGGAATTCAGGCGACCGTGTCATTCCGCGCGATGAGGTATGCAGTTCCCATGAGTACAGCGGAGGATCGTAGGCCCGTCGTCGCCGGACTGCTGCTCGCGGCGGGGGGTGGGCGGCGGCTCGGGGGGCGGCCGAAGGCGCTGCTGACGCATCGCGGCAGGCCGCTGGTCGAGCACGCGGTGGGCGTGCTGCGGGCGGCGGGGTGCGAGGTGGTGCACGTGGTGATCGGGGCCGAGGCGGAGGCGGTGCGGGAGCGCGCGGAGCTGGCGGGGTGCGTGGTCGTGGAGAACCCGGGGTGGGCGTCGGGCATGGGCTCGTCGCTGCGGGTGGGGCTGGCGTCGCTGGAGGCGGACGCGCGGGGTGTGGACGCGGCGCTGGTGCTGCTGGTGGACCAGCCGGGGATCGGCGCGGAGGCGGTGGGGCGGGTGCGGGCGGCGTACGGGTCGCGCGACACGCTCGCGGCGGCGTCGTACGACGGGCACCGCGGGCATCCGGTGCTGTTCGGGGCGGGGCACTGGGCGGGGATCGCCGAGGGGGCGGTCGGCGACCGGGGCGCGCGGGACTATCTGGCGGCGCACCGGGATGCGATCACGCCGGTGGACTGTTCGGATGTGGCCGAGCCCTACGACATCGACACGGAGGCGGATCTGGCCCTTCTGGAGTGAAGCGGGCGGCACCGTGCGCCACGTTGTGTCGATCCGGAGAATCTCGACATCAACAAACCATTGAACTTCCACCATGAGGAAACTAGTATCCACTGTTCAGAAGCGCTGTTTCCCGAAACGGCGCTCGCGGCCGTATCTCGGCGCCTGCGGCACTCCGTGCCGAACCGCGACGCCCGGCGGCCGCCTGGCACCGCCCGTGAAGTCCGCTGAAGGAAGTGACAGTTCATGTCCGCACCAGCGCCGTCCCCCCTGGCCGTCGTCGATGCCGAGCCCCTGCCGCGTCAGGAGGAGGTGCTCACCGAGGCCGCCCTGGCCTTCGTCGCCGAACTGCACCGGCGGTTCACCCCGCGCCGGGACGAGCTCCTCGCCCGCCGGGCGGAGCGCCGCGCCGAGATCGCCCGTACGTCCACGCTGGACTTCCTGCCGGAGACCGCGGCGATCCGCGCCGACGACTCCTGGAGGGTCGCTCCGGCCCCGGCGGCCCTGAACGACCGCCGCGTCGAGATCACCGGCCCGACCGACCGCAAGATGACGATCAACGCGCTCAACTCCGGCGCCAGGGTCTGGCTCGCGGACTTCGAGGACGCCTCGGCGCCGACCTGGGAGAACGTGGTCCTCGGCCAGGTCAACCTGATCGACGCGTACTCCCGGAAGATCGACTTCACGGACCCGAAGTCGGGCAAGTCGTACGCCCTCAAGCCGGCCGGCGAGCTCGCCACGGTCGTCATGCGGCCGCGCGGCTGGCACCTGGAGGAGCGCCACCTCACCTTCGACGGGCGGCCGGTGCCCGGCGCACTCGTCGACTTCGGGCTCTACTTCTTCCACAACGCCCAGCGCCTGATCGACCTCGGCAAGGGCCCGTACTTCTACCTCCCGAAGACCGAGTCGCACCTGGAGGCCCGCCTCTGGAACGACATCTTCGTCTTCGCCCAGGAGTACGTCGGCATCCCGCAGGGCACCGTCCGCGCCACGGTCCTCATCGAGACCATCACGGCCGCGTACGAGATGGAGGAGATCCTCTACGAGCTCCGCGACCACGCCGCCGGCCTCAACGCGGGCCGCTGGGACTACCTCTTCTCCATCGTGAAGAACTTCCGTGACGGCGGCGCCAAGTTCGTCCTGCCGGACCGCAACGCGGTCACGATGACGGCCCCGTTCATGCGCGCGTACACCGAACTCCTCGTCCGCACCTGCCACAAGCGCGGCGCACACGCCATCGGCGGCATGGCGGCCTTCATCCCGTCCCGCCGCGACGCCGAGGTCAACAAGGTCGCCTTCGAGAAGGTCAAGGCCGACAAGGACCGCGAGGCCGGCGACGGCTTCGACGGCTCCTGGGTCGCCCACCCCGACCTGGTCCCGATCGCCATGGCCTCCTTCGACGCCGTCCTCGGCGACAGGCCGAACCAGAAGGACCGCCTCCGCGAGGACGTCTCCGTCGCGGCCGGCGACCTCATCGCCATCGACTCGCTGGACGCCAAGCCCACCTACGACGGCCTGGTCAGCGCCGTCCAGGTCGGCATCCGGTACATCGAGGCGTGGCTGCGCGGCCTCGGCGCCGTCGCCATCTTCAACCTCATGGAGGACGCGGCCACCGCCGAGATCTCCCGCTCCCAGATCTGGCAGTGGATCAACGCCGGCGTGGTCTTCGAGAACGGCCAGAAGGCCACCCCCGAGCTCGCCCGCAAGGTCGCCGCCGAGGAACTGGCCGCCCTCCGCGCCGAGATCGGCGAGGAGGCCTTCGCCGCCGGCAAGTGGCAGCAGGCCCACGACCTCCTCCTCCACGTCTCCCTCGACGCCGACTACGCCGACTTCCTGACGCTCCCCGCCTACGAGCAGCTGGTCGGCTGACCTCGGAGCAGTACGGCTGCCCCGACGGCCCGCACAGCGGTCGGACAGCATTCGAACAGGGCCCCGCCCCCGGTGTCGCACAGCACCGGCGGCGGGGCTCTTCGCGTCCCGTCCAGGCTCCTTACGCAGGTGCGCGGAACGGTGGTGGCGAGGTAGCGTGGGGTCGCTGCCGCCCTTCCTCGGAGGGGTGTACACGACGTGTTCTCTCGGATCGGCCGGTGCCCCGGTTGGGGACTTCCCTGCCAACGATCCGACTCCTCAAGGAGATGCCTGGCATGGAACACGCCAAGCGCAAGCCCGCTCGGTGCCCGTGGTTGCACAGCCTCGCCCTCGGCGTCACCGGCGGCCTGGTAACGGAACTGCTGCTCTGGGCAGGGCGAGTGGCGGCGTCCATCACCGGAATCCGGTAGTGGACGGCGGCGGGCCTTCGGGCCCGCCGCCCCATCCCTTGCACTCGCCTCAGGAATCGAACAGGCCGAGCTGCCTGCTGCCCGAGGCATCCCGCTGCTGCTTCTGCTCGGCGGCGTGCGCCCGGAGCGTACGCGCGAACAGTTGTTCCATGGGCAGGTCCGCCGAGGTAGGCCTCAGCCCCTCCTCGTCGACAGGCGCGACCATCTTCTTCAGATAGCGCTGGGTCTCCGGATCGACCGAATGGATCACGGTCGCGGCGCTGGCGCGCGTCAGCAGCACGTGATACGCGTTCCGGATCCGGCGGGCGAACTCATCGGGCGCCGACGGCAGTCTGGGATCCACGGAGCCGGGTTTCAACCGTCTCCTCAGACCGGTCTCCTCGTCCTTTCCCGAGACCTTGCCCTTCTTGAAATGCCACTCGTCGCCGCGGCGGACCATGTCGTCGCCGAGAATGACCCCGCACCAGTCCCACTCCAGACCCTGGGAGGTGTAGACGCAGCCGACCTGACCGACTCCCCCGGCGTCCACTCCCCACAGCGCAGCAGGCGGTTCACCCTTCGCATAGCGCCTCAGCGTCCCCTTCGCGTTCCAGGGGCGCCTCCATTTCCCGACTCGCACATCGAGCGGCAGCTCACGGGTCTTCTCATCGGGCTCGTTCCACGGCCAGCAGAACCCCGCGACCATGCGGGCGGTGGCCCCGTCACGCTGCTCGTCCCGAACGATTTCCTCGAGTGCCTCCACGCTGTCGGCCACCTCGACGTGCATCAGACCGTCGTATTCCCAGACGTGCGGGGCATGCCCGGAGATGCCGAGAAGATCCAGTACCCACTGGCGGTACCCTTCGCTGCCACCGCAGCGGAACTCCGTATGCAGGTCGTAGATGTCCGGAGTGATGCCGTGACGCTCCGCCGCCTCGATCACGAGTCGACTGGAACCCACTTCTTCACGCCGGAGGGACTGATTCTCGTCCAGCAGAAAGACAGTGACACGAGCCGCCTGGATCAGCTCGTCGACCTGGGGCTGCTTGCCGTGCTTCTCCGGCGGCCAGTACTGAAGCTTGGACACCTCGCGCATGCGGTGGGCTTCGTCGCAGATCAGCAGATCGAGTACGGGTTCAGGTCGTTCGACGAAGCTGAGGAAGTGCGCCAACTGCTCACTGGAGAGAATCCCGTCACGCTGGAACTGCTTGTCCAGCGCGGCGTGAAACGCGATCGAACCCGTGGCATAGCGCGCCGTCAGACCGGCTGCGGTGAAGTGCCTCAGAAGCTGCAGCCCGATGGCGCTCTTCCCCGTCCCCGCTCCTCCACGGATCAGGAACACCGAGTGCTCCGAGCCTCCCTCGCCCGCGGACCGCCCCCTGCCCACCGCCCGTTTCACGTCGCGCCACACGCTGCGCTGCTCACCCCGGAGAGTGAAGGCCGTGTCGACGCCCTCGGACAATGCCATCGCTTCCAGGAGAGGAGCGTTGCGGAGCCCGAGGCGCTTCAGCAGACGTCCCGCCGCCGGCGCACCGCTTTCCAGCTGGAATCTGTCCCGCACCTCTTCCAGGAGATCCAGACGGGTTTCGTCGGTGAAGTAGAAGGCGTGGGAGCCTTTCGGGGTTCCCGCGGCCAACAGAGGCTGGACGGACTCCTCGGTCGCGTTGTGCAGGTAGGTGAGACCCGCGTAGGAGACGCTCAGCCCGTTCATCGACGCATCGGACGCGAAGAAGTCGACGACCTTGGCCACCTGGGAACTGGGATGCCTCTTGGGTCTCCTGTACCCCGGGACGGCGACCTTGTCCGGGTGCGCGGCGGTCTCGACCGATCCCCACCGCTTGAGCTCCACGATGAGCAGGGAATCCTGCCCCGTCTCGGGATGGACTCCCACGAGAATGACGTCTGCCGCGGCCTCGAGCCCCTCCGGCTGGCACTCCACGAACATGTGCAGCTCTCCGTGGCCGGCATCCACCAGCTCTTCCGCAAGCCTGACCAGGCTTTCCCGCCAAGCCTCCTGCTCGGTATCAGAGACCGGCTTCCCCTTGAATCGAACCCAGCGCGCAGCCATGTGCGGCAATAGGCGGTTCCTGCGGTGGAGTTTCAGAAGATGCCGCGCAGAGAGCTGCAGAAGAAGCACGAAGGGGTCCCCCAGGACACGAGAAAGCTCGTGCGGGTGGGGGCGTGTCCCTTGGTGGAAGCCCGTCGGGCCGCGATGACTTCAGTGATCATAGATCGTCGACAACGCCACCTGAACGGTCACAGCCTCGTGCGGGCGATCACTTTGCGTCACTCAAGGTGGCCGTTTCGGGCGGCGCGGTGCAGAACTCACAGGTCCTGGCGAGAGACGCGTCGAGCCCGTATCGCTCAGAAGAGTGCCCGGCACTTTTCCCACTACGGTTTCGACGGTCCGAGAATGTCAGGTGCCGAGGTCGGCCACGAATCGCGTCGGTTCGTCCAACACGGTCTGCGCCCCCACCAGGTCGGAGAAGCGGATCGCAAGGGTCGATTCAGCAAGTCGGGCAGGGAGCGCCTCGCCGAACTTCAGCCCCTTCACCGCCCGCGCATCCACTTCAGGAAGACACAGCTGTCCTGATGCGTCCGAGAGGGCTTGCTTCCACACCTGCGGATCGACGTCTTCCCTGAGACGCACCCAGCAGTCGTTGATGCGCTGTGCCGGGGCGGCCACCCCGCCGAGTGAGGCCGCGAGCGTGGCATTGGCCCGGTGCCCCGCCCAGGTCCACCAGCGTGTGTGACCCCCACTGCCGCGCACGATCAGTGTGCCGCCAGGATGCACTGCCTCGATGAAGTGGTCTCTCGCATCGGCGAGGGATGTCGTCGCTCGTTTGGTGAGCCTCACCGGAGGATCGGCTCCGAGAAGCACCTCACGGACCGCTCGGGTCAATTCGAACGATGTCGCCCGGGCGAATCCGAGTCCACTCCACTTCGCCTTTCCTCCCCCGTCCGTCGGCTCCACGTAACACCGCTTGCGGCGCCAGTCGATGTACGTGACCAACCAGCTACGGCCTGCCAGGAGGAGCTTTCGCGGTCCCTCGACTTCCTCCGTCAACAGATCCGGGTCGGTGCGACCGATCTCCATACGGCCCTGGAGTACGGTGAATTGGGGTGGGGCTGTGAAGACTGCTGTCAGGCCCATGAAGTGTCGATGCCCGAAGCGGCGCTCGGCCTCCGGTCCGATGAACAGCATGTCGCCGTCACGGTCGAGATACCCCTCATCCACAAGGTGCCTCAGAATCGGCTCGGCGGGCTGTCCGAAGGGCCCAAGCCCGTTCCACCAATCCCGCCACGACCGATCGCCGACCTGATGTTCCTGCAGGCAGAGTGCAAGGAGCTGCTGGGCGACGATGTGGCGAGGCTCGGGCGGGGCGATGACCGGTTCGACCCAGCCCCGCGACCACAGCAACAGCATTCCTGCCGCTGACAGCAGTCCGTCTTCCGTGAGAGCCAGGAAGAGGCAGTTGCGCGTCGTGTCCGCCCTCCGCCCCGTTCTACCCAGCCGCTGCAGGAAGGAAGCGACGGTTGCCGGAGCGTCGATTTGGATGACCCGGTCGAGATCACCGACGTCGATGCCGAGCTCCAGCGTGCTGGTGGAGACGATCACGCAGTCCCGTGCCTCTGCGAAGGCCTGCTCAGCGCGTCGCCGTTCATCGACCGACAGCGAGGCATGGGAGAGGAAGGTAGTGATTCCCCGCAGGCGCAGCTTCTCCCCGAGCTCCTCCACAAGACGTCGTGATTCGCAGAAGACGAGCCGCTTCTCTCCATGGTGCAACGAAGAGATCACTCGGGCTGCGTTGTCGACGGAACCTACGTAGTCGAGCTGGATGTCGCCGGGGGGCGTCTGGGTCACCGGGTTCGCGTCGCTCGGATCAGCGATGTGAGGCGCAACCACTCGCGCCGGCCTCTCACTGGCCCCGGATCCTTGAAGCCAGTGGAGAAGTTCCACCGGATTGCCCACGGTGGCCGACAGTCCGACACGCTGGATCGGCCGTCCGACGGACTTCTGCAACCGCTCGAGGAGCGCAAGGAGGTGCCATCCCCGGTCGTCTCCGGCGAAGGCGTGCACTTCGTCGACCACGATGGTCCGTAGCCCGGAGAAGAACGCCTTGTGGTCGACGTTCACGCTGACCAGCATGGCTTCCAACGACTCAGGAGTCGTCAGCAGGACATCGGGCCGGTTGTTCAAGATGCGCTTCCGGTTGCCCGCGGTCACGTCACCGTGCCACAGAGCGGCGGTACGCCCGAGCCACGACGTGTACGTCTCCAGTCGCG
This sequence comes from Streptomyces sp. NPDC104202, assembly GCF_055584185.1. Taxonomy (NCBI): domain Bacteria; kingdom Bacillati; phylum Actinomycetota; class Actinomycetes; order Kitasatosporales; family Streptomycetaceae; genus Streptomyces; species Streptomyces sp. NPDC104202. The sequence continues at coordinate 8,410 of NZ_JBVJMN010000018.1, forward strand.
GCAACAGATTGTTGAGCAGGGCCTTCAAAGGGCAGACATAAAGGACCGAGGTGCTCTGCCATCGTTCCGCGGTCATCCGTGACAGAAGGGGGAAGGAGGCGGCCTCGGTCTTTCCACCTGCTGTGGGAGCCAGCAGAATCGCGTCCTCGCCGGCCATCAGGGGCTCGATCGCCTCCTCCTGCAGCGGACGGAGACCTCGCCAGCCGAGGGAGTTGACGATGTGGTGTGCCAGAACCGGATCCAGGTCGTCGAGGGCGCTCATGGCAGGTCCAGCTCGATGGCGTCGGCATCGACCTGAGCGGCGTTCCTCTCGACCTCGTTGAGCTCAGCACTGGACACGGTGAGCGCGTAATGCAGGCGCGGATCGAATTCGCCGAACTCATCGACACGGTCGAGTACATCGGCAACAAGTTTGCGCAGGAACAGTCGCGGGGCGACTCCCACCTTCCCGCCAAGGCCACCGGTGACCGCCAAGGCAAGCTCCGCAAGGTACGCGTCGTCGACGCGTTCTTCGATCCGCTCGGGGTTCCGTGCCGCCCCCGCATAGAGGTCGCGGACATTGCGTCCGAGCTCTCCCAGACTCGGCAGGTCGAAGCCCGCAAGGCGTAGCTGCACCGCACGCGGCGAGTCGAAACGCGGGTCGGTGGTGAAGTCGGTGGCGAGGCGTTGAGCCAGCGGGGCAAGCCGCTGGACGCCTTGCTGACCGTCGTAAAACGCCGGCGTGCCCGTGATCACCAGGAACAAGCCGGGAAAGCGCCCGGCGTCGATCTCGTCCAGAAGCTGCCGCAGGGCGTTGAGCCCCTTCTCGCGTACATCGCCTCGCACCCGCTGCAGGGTCTCGATCTCGTCGAGAACCACGAGGAGCCCGGGGTGGCCGCAGTCGCGCAGCACGGTGAGCAGCCCCTGCAGGAAGCCCATGGCGCCGAAATGGTCCAGGTCCCCACGGACCCCCGCAGCTCTGCGTGCCGAGGCCGCTACCGACTTCTGCCCACCCAGCCAGGCGATGAGCGCCTCGGCCGTCGCGCTGTCGCCCGCAGCACGCGCCTCCCGATAGCCGCGCAGGGCCGCCGCGAACGCGGGCGTCGTCCGGGCGACTTCGGCAAGTCGCTGCTCCATCAGTTCGTCGACGGCCGCGGCAAGTGCCTTCTCGTCGTCGTCCGCCACTTCACCGGCGTCGAGGATCTCCTCCTCGAGGGTGTAGAACCACGAGTCGACCACCGCCTTGAGCGCGCTGGGCTGATGGGTGGCTGTGGTGAGCCGTTCCGTGAGGCGCCGGTAGACCGTCTCCAAGCGGTGAAGCGGGGTTTCGGTCTCGGAGATCTGCACTTCCGTGGTGGCCAGCCCCGCGCGCTTGGCCCGCTCGGCGAGCCAGCGGGCGAAGAACGTCTTGCCGGAACCGTACTCACCGCGGATGGCGTGAAATGCGGACCCACCGCGCGCCGCTGTCGCAAGGTCGTCGTCCAGGGCCGCGGCAAAGCGGTCGAGACCGACCGCGAACAGATCTAGCCCCGCTTGCGGCACGGTGCCGCGCCTCAGCGCGTCCACCACTTCGCGGCGGCGGGCCGCGCTGACCTCCGTCACACCGGTCACGGACGCTCCGTTCCGAATTGCTCGTGCAGAAGCGGGACGTTCAGCTCGACGGTCCGCCCCGCGTCCACCAGATTGATCACGCCGTAGCCTTCGACGTTGAGAAGGCGCTGCACCACGGTGACGAAGATTTCGGGGTTCCGCTGTGACCTTCCGGTGGCAGCGGTCGCGGCGGCGGCGACCGCGTCCGGGGTCAGCTTTCCACCGGCCGCGGCGAGCGCGTCGATCACAGCAGCCACCGCCTTGGCGTCCGGGGCTCTGCGGACGAACGCCTTCTGTGCCGTGTATCGCTGGGTCCGCACGACCTTGTCGCCGAGCGTCGGCGTCTCCGATGCCACGTCGTCCGCTGCGAAGAGTCCCTCGCCGGCCTGCGCCTCCTTGGGCTTCCGGCTCCGGCGGCTCACCGAAGCCTCCGGCTCCGCAGCGGCTGCGGTATCGGTGCGAGGTTCCCACCAGGACGGCACGCTCTGTTCGGGCGGCAGAAGGACCCACCCCGACGGCAACAGCTCCTGTGACGGCACCAAGGCGATCACCGGCACGGTCACCTCGGCGATCGACGCCCCACCGTGGTACCCCGCCTTGCGCGGCGTGTACCTGATGTCCTCACGCCATGGCGCCACGATGGAGCCCTCACCTGCCAGGACGCGCGGTCCGCTGAGCTCGACTTCGCCCTCTCCGGCCGTGCCCGTGCGCCAGCGGGCGCTCTGCACGCCCGCTGCCTTGACCGGTCCGCGGCCCGGGGACGAACGGTCGATGACGTGGCCGTGGTCGGAGACGAGCAAGACGGGACGGCCGTAGCCTCGAGCGGCGTTGAGCAGGTCCAGCAAGTGACTGATGTCCTTGAGCCGCCAGGTGGTGCGTTCCCCCTCCTGCCCGTGGTCCAGCGCATCGTCGATGGTGTTCAGTACGACACCCACCACCCCGTCGCCGGCGAGCGCGTCGAGCAGCTCAGGGGCCAGGCGGTGGCCTTCGACCCCGCCGATCCGGCCCTTGTGGAAGAGCGTCCCCGTACGCCGGTGCCGTTGCCACAGAGCTGCGAACCCCTTGCTCTCCGCCGGCTGCTTGCCGCTCGTCGCCGTCCCCGAGAGCAGCGAGGCCCGGCTGATGGTGGTGACCGAGGGCAGCATGGATACGGCCGCCTGCCGCCGTGCGCCTGCCGCCCCTTGCGGTGCGGGGACGATCTCAGTCCAGACACGACGGTCGATCTCGTCCCCGAGCTGCGTCGCTATGGCTGCGCTCATGCCGTCCAGTACGAGCACGAGCGGAGCCGCTGCCATCTTGCCCGCTCCGGCAAGCGGTACAGCGAGGGTGGTGAGCACGTCCTCGATGAGGAGAGCGCCCGCCGGTGCCTGTGTCGAGGCGGTCAGGGCCCAACCCGACAATCGGGCAGCGAACTGCTCGTCGATGGCCGCGCGCCGGGCACGGGCCTTGCCGATGAGCAGGTGGTACGCCTGGCCCACGACTGATTCCCCGAGCGGGTCGCCCTCCGCCAGGACGGCAAGCGCACGGTCGACCCACCCCCATTGCGCAAAGTGTTCGCTGACCCCTTGTCCCACCGATGCCACCACAGGAGCAGGCTCGTCGAGCCATCGCAGGACGCGCACCGCCATGCGTGCGGCATGGCAGCTGGCCGGGTGCAGACGGGCCAGCTGATGGGCCAGGACGTGGTTCAGCGCTGCCTCGGCCTCTTCGGCAGAGGTCGCCAGAGCGGCGGCCAGATCTCTCAAGCGCGCCTTGAGTCCGGAGGGCAGCAGGGGATCGGCTCGCAGAGCCTGTCCGAGTCCGGCTTCGGCAGCGAGTTGGTCGGCTCGGTCGAGTACCGCGTAGACACGCTGCCGCGCCTCGGAGCCCGAAGCGCTGTTGGCCTCGGCCTCGCCGATCCATCGTGCGAGCGCGCCGATCACCGAGGAGGTGAAAGGCGGTAGGTCGTCCACCGAACGCAAGGTCGAACCGAACAGACCTCCGAGTGCGAAGCTCGTCCCGGCCGGAGCTTCCGGCGCGCTCAGCACGGAGCCGAGGACGCCGAGGGCCATGGCGTCCTGCCCCCTGCCGTCCGCGATGAGCGCAAGGAGCGTGGGTGCGGCCGACCCGATCACGCCGCTGAGCCAGTCGGACAGTCCGTCACGCTCCGATGCGGCCAGCTCTCGGAAGCGAGCCGGACCCGCAGTGGTCCGGGACCAGGCCAGCAGTGCATTGGTGTCCAGATCGAGTGCGTGCCCCCCTGCTGCACGACCCAGCCCCAGCCGTTCACCGACGAGTGCCTTCACGGCGGCATCCCGCGTGAGGACGGATCCGTCACGTGGCCAACCGTCGGCGGGTTCGGCCTCGATCAGGGCGTCGAGCAGCCAGGCCTCGCGGACCACACGAGGATCGATGTCGGCGGCTCCGAAGAGCTGCTTGACGATCTCGGCCCGGTCGACCGTGAGACTGCGGCGTCCGACGGCATGGGCACGCAGGTCCCAGCCCAGAGCAGTCGCCGGCACATCGCTCGTCACCACGAGCAGCCTGTCGGGCTCGGACTCGTCCAGGAGCCGCTGCCACGCGTCGACGATTCCCAGAACGGAATCCTGGTCGGTGACCCGCACCGGGCGCTGCCGACCGTCGATCCGGGCCGTGAAGTCGGTGGGGGCCGCGCTGTCGTATCGGGCGTGGACCAACAGGAGACGGCGGTCCTTGGCCCGCCGCAGCTCCGTCTCGAGGAGTGCTTCGACGATTCTGCGGTCGATGAGCGGCCGCACCGCCATCAGGACTGCGCCTCGGCGCCTGCGGATCCGCTCTCCTCCGGCGGCACTACCTGCCAGGTGATCTCGACTGCCATCCCGGGGTTGGCGGCGGAGTAGGCGAGGATCTCGTCCCAGAGGTTGTCCATCGCCTTGCTCAGGGCGTTCTCCATGTGGCTCGGCTGCAGGCGTACGGTCCGGGAGCCCGCCGCACCCCCCGTGGCCACGGAGGCGCCGGACCCCGGCGTCGAGCGTGTGGACGATACGGGCGGTGTGCCGTGCTGGGTGAGGCGGACATCGTCCGGCGTCGGCTCGACAGGGGGCAGCGGTGCTACCGGTTCCGCCACCTGAGCCAGCCGAGCGGCGTCCTTGACCAGGGCGACGGCCTTGCTGCGGATGGAGTCCAGGACCGGGACCAGCGAGCGTTCGAATTCACTCGCGGTGGCGGCCTCGGCGATCTCCCCGATCAACCGCTCGGCCCGCTCGCCGACGTTGTCCCGTCGCCCGGCGAAGCCACGGACGCTGTCGAGAAGCTGCCAGTCGGCGTCGTCGAGCGCCTTGAGCACCTCGGGGGCGGACGTGATGGCCGTGGCCAGCACCGCGTCCGATGTGGCATACGAGACACCGGCCAGTTCCCTGACCGTCGCGGTCGCTTCGTGGTGACGCCCCAGGCGAGCGAGGAGGTCCGCGGCGTCCTTCGCGGACGACGCCCGTGCGCTGGTGTCCAACTCCAGCCCCAGTGCCTCTGCATGTCGGTTCAGAGACGTCCGGACCCCGTTGACCGCCTGCTCGTACTGGCTGATCTTTTCCCGTACGCCGGTGTGAAGCTTGTTCACGTTCCGCGCGAAGAGGGTGGGCTGGACCGCCACTCCGAAGATCTTGGCAGCCCTTTCCCTGGCGGTCGTGTACTCCTCGTCCGTGGGCAGCTGCTGTGCGCGCAGGCCATGGCCCGCCCCCATGTCGTTCAGGTCGGGCGCCTGGGGCAGGGGGCTGCCACCGTGGAAGATCCAGGCACGGTCGTCGAGAAGCGCGTAGGTGGCGATGATCAGACTGCTGACGTTCTTGTCGAGGCCGGTCCAGCCGTGGTCCTTGGCGATCCACTCGCGGATCTCCTCGACGGACAGATCCTCAGTGCCGGGACGGTGCTGGTGGGCGGCCTGGTTGATCCGTGCGCGCCAGTCGTTGCGGAGGACCAACGGACCGTCGTGGACCTGGCCGAGCTCGAGCGGCTCGACGATCTTCTTGACGGTCTTGAGGTGGTGGCTGTCGACCTCGATGCGGCGGCCGCCGTCGTCCATGGCCCGGGTGATCCAGGTGAGCGCGGTCTTCAGCTCGGCGGGGGTGACGGCCTTGCGGTCGCCGGCCCGGTCGAAGTCGGGGTGCTTGGGATAGAGGGCTCCGAACACTCCGTCGGCCAGGTGCTGCAGGTTGTCCATGAAGGACTTGCCGCCCTGCAGCTGGGGCCGGCTGTACTCGGGCAGCAGCGAGAGGATGTGCTTCCCTTCGCTGACTTCCGCGGACACGCTGTTCTCGTCGACCTTGGCGATGCCGTACAGCTGCGCGAGCGTGGCGGTCAGCTGCGAGGTCAGGGTGTCGCGTTGGGCGGCCAGCTGATGGCGGACGCGGACGCGGTCGTCGGAGGCGAGGTGTCCTGCGTAGTCGTCGAGGCGGTCGCGCTCAAGGAGGTAGTTGATTTTGATGAGGCGGCCCAGCTGGGCGTTCTTCTGCTCGGAGAAGAACGACGGCAGCCAGACGAGGGTCGGCGCCATGAGCCCTTCGGAGCGCAGCAGCTCGACCCGCTGCGCGTCGTCGTTGGGGAAGTGCTGACCGTCGTCGAAGGGGTAGTCGAGGATGAACCGCACCCGACCGTCCACGCCGGGGCGGAACTGCTCGGCGGGCAGCTGCGTGGTGTCGCGGACGTTCTCGAAGATGAACTCGGCAGTCCGCCTGCTGCCCTTCCAGACGATGTCGTGCTCGCAGACGAAGGCGCCGGTGTCCTTCAGCCCGAGCGCCTTCCAGAGCTGGTCCTTGACCCAGATGCGGCGGGCTCCCGTGCGGTCCTCGTCGGCCACCATGTCGAGCAGCGGCTCGATGTCCAGATCGGACAGGTGGAGGGTGAACACGGGATCCTGGTCGCCGTCGGCCCGGATCTCGCCGAACTCGGCCTGCAGTTCCCGCAGTCGCGTCACGACCAGCGAGCCCGGAGCGACGGTGCGGGAGCGGATGGAGCCGTGGTTCAGCGCGGCGATCCGACCGCCGGTGAGCCGCTTGAGAGCGGGTACGTCGGGGGCGAGCGCGGCGAGCAGCAGAGTCTTGACGAACCGGTCGTCGGCGATGAACTTCTCGTTCTCCTCCGATCCGTACTTCTCCAGCAGGTGGGCCCGCACCTTGGTGTGGAAGGTGTGCGCGGCCTCCGCCTCGTTCTTGAGGCGGTCGGTGAACGCCTCTCCGGTGCCGTCGGAGAGCACGTCCCACAGGTCGCCGAGGGGGATCAGTTCCCCCAGCTTGAAGTCGGCACGCCGGCGCCGCAGCATCTCCTGCAGCAGCTTGAGACCCGTCCGCTCGCGCTGGAGCGCGCCGGACAGTGCCACGAGGACGTTGAGGAGCGCGGGCGAGAGGGGGTAGACGGCCCGGAAGTCCGCCCAGTCGGCTTGGGTGGCGCCGTGCGCGTCGAGCAGGACGTCCTTGACCTGCGAGCTGGTGGACTCGATGGCTCCGAACGCCCCGTCCAGAGCCGCCCGGGCCTGCTCGTCCTTGGGCTTGAGGATGCGCTCCTTGATGATCTCCGGGAGGTTGCGGTCCTCGAGACTCACGACGTCGAAGCGACCGGCCAGATACTCGACCTGCTGCTCCAGGTTCTTCACGTCGGCACCGACGACGTCCGCGCCGACGAGCTGCGAAAGGTCACGTTGACGGGAGATGAAGGACACGATGGGAACGGGACGGGCGCTGTCACCGGACTCGATCAGCTTGACCAGCTTGCTGACCTCGGAGTTCACCTTCTCCCGGTTCGACATGTGCGCCTGGAGCCACAGGATCAGCTCGTCGAGGAAGAGGACGAGGCCGTCGTACCCGAGGGACTTCGCGTGCCGGCTGATGACGGCGAGACCGTTCTCCAGCGGCAGGAACGCCTGGGCGTCGCCTCGGGCGCCCTCCGCGTAGGAGGACATCGGCCCGGTCAGCAGCGCCGACACCAGCCGGTCGCGCCGGGCGTCGCCCGCGGGGGCGGCAAAGGCCGCGTCCAGCTCACCGGAGGTCCAGGCCGCGCCCGAGCCGTCGATCACATCGAGATCGTCGAGGTCACCGTCCGAGCTGCCGGAAGCCGTACCGGCGGAAGGAAGCAGTGCCACGAAAGCGTCGTGGCCGATGCTGTTCCGGAGCTTCGCCGCGTCGGCGAGCATCGAGTCGGCACGGTAGACGGCGGGGGTGGGGGCGCCCGGGTGCAGGCGCCGCACCTCGGCGACGTACCCGCCGAGCAGGGCCGAGTCCAGGTCGGTGGAGCCGACGAGGTGGTACGGCACCATCAGGAACCGCTTGCCCCGAAGCCACTCGTCGTGTTCGGCGATGACTTCCTGGAGCCGGGGCTTGGAGCGTGCCGACGGCTCGTTGTTGAGGACGGCGTGGAGGACGGTCAGGAAGTGGCTCTTACCCGAACCGAAGGAGCCGTGGAGGTAGGCGGCGTGGGAGTTCCCGCCCCGGACGGAGGCGCGGACGATGCCGAGGGCCTTGCCGAAGGCAAGCTTCAGCTGGTCGGTGACCACGTATTCCGCGACCCTGGCGGCGGTCTCGGTGAAGCCTCCGGTGAGCTCCACCTTGAAATCGCCGGCGTGGACGTCTTCCTTGATGTCGATGACATCCCGCAGGAAGAGCTCATTCGTGGACATCGGTGGCTCTCGTTCCCTCACTCGGCGGTTCACATGGTCCGCGCAGCGCGCTCGTCCCCCTATCTTGCCAGCTCGCAGGGGCTCTCAGCGGGGGCATGGGAACTTCCGTGACAGCCAGTCGATCATCACCGGCCCTTGGCCGTGTACAGAGGAAGAGGCTCCGCCGGCGACCAGGTGAAGGTGCGGTCGTCCTCGAGGTGCGCCTCCCCCCAGTGAATGGAGTGGATGCCCTCACCTCGGCTGGCGGTGAAGAAGACCGAGACCAGTTTGGTGCTGCGTCCGAGCTCCTCGAACGCCTCGTGGATCTTGTCGTACTCCGGGGTGGTCGCAACCTCTTCCAGCGGAAACAGCCCTTCCTTCGGCTCGGGACCGTGCGCTGTCAGCAGCCGCTTCCGCTGGGCGGAAACGTCGGCACGCAGGCGGGCACGATCGAGAGGTACCGGCCGGTCGGAATACTTGAAGGGGAAGAGGGCCCATCCGTTGAGGACGGCGAAGTCGTAGCCACGCAGCTCACGGACCGATCCTCCGAGGGCGCGGGCTTCGTCGGCAAGCTCTTCCAGTACGGCCTCTGCCAGGACGTGCCCGTACGGCCCGCGCTTCTTGAGATCGGCCTGGTCGTGCACGACCCTCGCCCGCTGATGAGCACGCGCCAGCCGTCTCGGAATCCCTGCGACGAGCCCGCTCGCCTGTTCTCCGAAGCGCTCCCGCGCCCAACGCGACGGCGCCGCGGCGACTCCGCCGTCCTCTGTGCCCCCACTCACGGCTGCCCCCCTGCCCTCGACCCCTCTCCCTTGTCTGACAGAGGGATACGAGGAGGGCAAGGGCGCGATTTCAGCCTCGAGGCAGGAGCCGCGGCGCAGGTGCCGCGGACCTGTTGTTCCTACCGGTCGGTCTCCGAAGGCTTCGGACCGTCACCGGGGTCGCCCTCGCCCTTGGGAGGCTGCGACGACCGTCCCGGCTCGACGAACGTCTCCAGAAGTATCGGCACGGCCTCGTCCGGGATCCGGAACCCGGTGGCCCATGAGGGCTCCGTGGGCGAACCGTAGATGGTGTGGAGCAGGAAGGACTCCTCGCCCGTCAGCAGCCCCTGGTCCTCCAGCTCCCTCGCCACGGTGCTGATGGGTCGGGTGAAGCCCTTGAGCCGCCGGTCGTCGGGATATCCCGCCAGGTCGTACACGGTGGCCCTGTCCACGAAGCCGCCGTTCGCCGCGGCGGCGATGATCACCTTGGCGTGTGCCGGGTAGCGCACCCGCAGGTGCTCGACGAAGATTCCAAGAGACTGTCGGGTCCAGCCGGTCTCGGCCGTCGTCTCTTCGCGGTCCGCCTCCCGGAGCTGCTCCAGGTCGTCGACGGAGTCCTTGTCGACGTCGAGGCCCTCGAGCAGTTCCTCTGCCCACTTGAGCAGGTCGGCGGGGGTCAGCATGTAGAGCTGCACACCGGCGTGCTCACGCAGCTCCACCACCAGCTCGGCTCGAGGGCGGGCGGAGATGTCGCCGTCCTTCGGGTGCCACCAGTCCTTCTTGACGTCACCGGTGACGAGCAGGACGTCGCCTTCGCGGTTCCGGGCCTCCTTGAGGAGCTGCACCCAGAGGAGGTAGTCGCCGGCCGCGCGCTCCGGCGACTTCGTCTTGAAGTCCTCGTACCCGGGCGGGATCTCCTCGTCCGCTCGCTTCTGCGCCGCCTGGACCGCCTTGTCGTACTCGTCGGTCGGCAGCGGCTCCCCGATGCGGCCTTGCAGGAGCGGCTCCAATTCGGCCAGTACGGGGTCGCTGTGCGTCTCGGCCGTTCCCAGGAGGGCATCCCGCTCGGCCTGCGCGTCGATGATCTCGCGTAGTCCGTCGATCGCCTCGGCGAGCGTCTTGAGCCCGTCGTCGATGCGTAGGGTGACGCCCTCGTCCTGCTTGAGACGTACATCCTTCACCCACCGGTCGACGGCGTCGTGCGCCGACCTGCGCGCCTTGTCGAGAGCGAGAGAAGTCTCCTTGGCCCGTGTGCTGTGATGATGGCGGATCGACCTGAGCTCGCGATTGCGCCAGAACTCGGTGAGCACCTGGTGCGGGACCCAGAGCCGGTCGCGGAGCTTGGAGAGGACGGCGAAGGTGTCCTGCCGGGTGCGGGCGTTGGAGCGGTAGAGGTTGAGCAGCACGTTGGTGTCGAGGACGATCGTCCCTGACTGGAAGACCCGCTCGTAGTCGCTCTTGAGCGGGGTGCGATGGGCCCCGTCACAGTCAAAGATCCCGCGACCGGTGGTCTGGCCTTCCGGGCTGTCCTTGTACCCCATACTGCTGTGCGCTTCCCCTCGTTGGCCCGGTACATGCCTCGGGCATGGGAGGGATGGTTCCAGGATCGGCCGTGCTGCGGGAGTGACGTCTCGGCCAATCTCGCCTGGGCCGGAGTCGGATCACGGAGGTGTGGAGTGTCAGGTATGCGACGGGTGCCTCGGCGTGCAACGGGCAGGACGGGCAGGGCGATTCCGGCTCAGCGGGGTGGCGATGGCTCCGGTGGCCGCCAGGACAGCGTGGACCCGGCGCCCTCGCCACTGCCGGTCGAGCCGTTCAACCGGCGGGTCGAGTTACTCGTCGCGGTGGTCGACAGCACGGAGGAGTCGGAGCTGTCGACGCAGCTGTTGGAGGGGCGGGGGTGGTCGGTACGGCCGTGGGTTCCCGGTGACGAAGAGGGAGACGCTCTGGGGAGCGGACGCCGGGGACTGCTGGTGGAAGTACGCCTGCACGGGGCACGGTTCGGCGCGGTGCAGGCGGCGGTCTCGGAGATCGAAGGGCTGGCGCGACGACATCAGGCGGGGATGTGGGTGGTGGATGCGGCGCTGATCGAGCACGAGCTGTCCGTGGACCACCGGACGGAGCTGCATGCCTACCGCGGGCGTCGGGAGACACTGGCCGGACCCTCGGTGCGGCAGGACTTCAGAAGCCGCATCTTTGCCTGGCGTGAGCTGTTGGGCTTGGTGACAAGTGTCCGGATCATCAAGCAGGACGGCCGGCCGCCTGTCGAGGTAGTAGCTGAGCTGCTGGCGCGCGGAGCCCTCACTCGTCGCCCTTACGACCCGGGGATTCTCCACCTGCGTATCCCCGCGGGAATGGAAGGCAGGAATCCTGAGGATGCCCCGGCTGAGCCCTTCACCCTCTGGCCTGCTGCGCTGCTCCTTTCGGCCTACATCATGGCGGGAGTGGCATGCGGGTACGCGGCCGCCCTTTCAGAAGGACTGCTCGTCCTGCTTCCAATCCTCCTAGCAGGCACGCTGGTGTGGCCGGTAGGGACGAAAATTGCCTCCCATCGCGAGCCCGGGGCTCGAATCGTCCCACTGCTAAAGGGCTCACTCTTCGTGGCCGCTTCGATCCTGCTAGGGATGCAGGTCCCGGGCATCGTGGCGTTTACACCCTCCGCAGAGACGGTCGCATGGGCTGCCCTCACCGTGGTTCTCGTTCCCCCGGTGTCGTACGGGCTCAGGTACGCCTTCGTGCACTCCTGGTTCAGCCGCAACGCCAACTGGGCGGTGCCCGCTCTGATCCCCGCGCTCGGGCTCGCCCTCCCCTGGTTCGGAGGCTTGATGCACACGGTCTACCTGCAGCGCGCGTTTGATCTTCCGTCAGAAGCCGCATCCGTGTCCGTGTACTGGTCCTACGCGGCATCACTCGTGCCGATCGGCGCCGCAGCCCTGGGTGTCACGGTTGTTCTGGCGCTCGCCGGGTGGGCCCGCCATTTCCACCTGATTCGGGTGCGCGGCATGGAGCGAGCGGGACTCGCCCTGATGACCCTCTTCGTCGTGGGCATGACCCTGTTGACCGGAATCGCCGTTGCTCAGATCGACTCGTCCCGGGCTCGGGAGGCGGTGGCGTCCGGCCGCGATCCGGCTCGGTACTACGGGATCCAGGGCAGCCTCGTCTGCGTGAAGCCGCTGAGCGAGGACATCGCGGTCTTCAACGGGCCGCTTGCCTCCACTCGCCCGCTGCTGACGTTCGGCCCGTCCGGCGACCGAATCTGGCTGTGGGATCCACGGCGGGGCAAGCCCCTTTCCGTGCGTCTGGAGGATGTGGCGGTGACGGAGAAGACGTCTCGAGCGTGCAGCTGAGGCAGTCTCTGGGGCCCGGGACGGGTAGAGCGCGTGGTGTACGCCCTCCACCGGTCCCGAGACCGAGTCACTCAGGGGTCAGCGAACCATCCCCCTGACGTTCTCCAGCATCGCCTGGAGTACGTACGGCGGGTCCGCCGCAGCCGTACGGGCCGCCTCCCGGTACGTGGCCGCGTTCTTGTCCGAGACTCCCTCGCCCGCCGCGATCAGCTGCTGCTGCCGCTCGCCCCAGGAGGGCCAGCTCTCCCCGAGGTACGTCTCCAGGTTGTCCGCGAACACCGTGTACGTGCCGGCCGAGCCGGTCTCCGGCCAGGGAGACCTGGACTCCCCCAGATACCCGAGCAGGTCCGCGTTGCTCCCCGAGATCTTCCGCGCCTGCTGCTCGAACGCGGCCTCCTTCTCCGCACGCTTCTCGTCGTCGAAGTGCCGCACGGACTCGCGCTTGCGCTCCTCCATCCCGGCGTCACCGTCGAAGACCACGTGGCAGGGCACGCCCATCGCCGACAGGATCGCGTGACTGAGCAGGAGGTTGTCCCTGCCGGTCACGTCGACGTAGGTGATTCCCTCGGCGCCGAGGTTGATCCCGTTCCGCTCCGCACACCCGTCGAGCACCGCGCCGTCGGTCGTCCCCTCGCCAAGGACCGCCGCGTGAGCGAAGAACGCCTCGGCGAGCGAGCCCGCCATCGCGACCCCGGTACGCCGACGGACGGCCTCCTCCTTCACCAGCCCCTCCAGCGACCGGCACAGCTCGTCCTCCGTCACCTGCCTCACCCGGGTGACCGGGTGCTCGGCTCCGGCATCCCGCGTGAGCCGGCGGACCTGGTGGTAACCGGCCGGGTCGATGAAGACCGGGCTGTGCGTCGCGTACGTCACCTGCGTACGCCCCTCGGCGGACGAGGTCACCAGCTCGCGCAGCACCTTCGCGAACGTCCGCGCCTGCGGCGGATGCTGGAACAGCTCCGGCTCCTCGACCGCCAGGCACAACGTCCGGGTCCCGCCCTCCGGCCGCCTGCGATCGGCCAGGTACTTCAGCGCGGCGATGATCAGCGCCCGCTGGAAGCCGTGCCCCTGGCGGTACACGGACGTCTCGGCACCCCCGTCCTTGATGCTCACCTGGAACGCCGTCTTGGCCGGCCTCGGCGCCCGTACGGTCGGGGTGACTATGACCTGGCGCCCGGTGGTGAGCTTGGCGACCTCGGCGGAGAGCGCGTCGGAGATGTCCTTCAGAGCGGGTCCGTAGACGTTGTCGTGGACCGCCTGGCGGGCGAGCTGGGCGTTCTCCTCGATCTCACCGAGCTGGGCGTCGGCCTCGGTGCGGTCGACGGCGTGGTCGAGGATGCGGGCGATGGCGGAGGCCTTCTGGTCGTCGGCCTCCTCGTAGGCGCGCAGGTCGGCGGAGACGAAGACGAAGTCGATCAGCTGGGCGAGCTTGCTCTGGCCGGCGAACCCGAAGAAGTGGGTGTCCTCGACCTCCGCCTCGGTGAGCTGGTCCCGGTGCGCCCGCTCCCAGGCGAGCATGGCCTCGTTCACGGCCTTCTCACTGCCGGCGGGAGGCAGACCGAGACTCGGGGTGCTCTCCCGAAGCTCGTTGTACGCCCTACGCTTCGCCATCGCGCCGCCGGTCACGCTCCGGATCTCGTCGAAGGGCGCGTACGCGAGGGCCCTGCCGGTGATCTTGTCCTCACCGTCGTCCCAGGTACGCCAGATGCTCACGGTGGTGGCGTCGTCGGGGGCGTACCGGCCGAGGGCCTCACGGTCGAAGTCGGTCAGCCCGTCGAACTCGACCTCGACGGAGATGCGCTCGCCGCCGGCACCGGCCACCGCCGAGTGGATGTCGTCGGTGGTGAGGGCCACCGACTTTTCGCCGTTGAAGAACCAGTCGAGTGCGCGGAGCACGGTGGACTTGCCGACGCCGGTCGGGCCGATGAACGAGGTGATCTCGTCGAAGGCGATGTCCACCTTGTGCAGGCAGCAGAAGTTCTCGATGCGTACGCGCTTGATCTTCACGGTCGTCCTGAAACGTGGTGCGGGCGGGCCCGTGGGGGCCCGCTGTGACGGATCAAGGCTAGCGAGACAGGTGACGCCGTTTCAGATCTTTTCGTATTTACGGGGATGCGGCGGGTGGTGCTTCCAGGAGGTCGAGTTCGGCCCAGACGGTCTTCCCGGGGGCACCTGCGCGGGGGAACCAGCCGAAGCGGTCGGCCAGGTGGCAAACGAGGTAGAGGCCCCGGCCCGACTCCTCGGTCGGCGGTGGTGCGTGCGTGAGGTCGGTGTTGAGCTGCCTCTCGGTACGGGTGTCGGTGACCTCGATGCGGAGGGTTGTGGCGACGAGGAGCAGGCGGAGATGGAAGTCCCGGCCGGGGACGTGGCCGTGACGGACGGCGTTGGCGGTGAGTTCGGCGGCGATGAGGGTGAGGGTCTCGTTGGGGGTGGAGGTGTAGGGGTGGCCCCAGTCGTCTAGCCGGTGGGAGACGAGCCGGCGGGCGAGACGTGCGCCACGCGGGGTGGAGGTGAACTGCATCATGAACTCGTGGGTGGTGGTCGGGTGTTGTTGATCCACCACGGGAGGAGTAATTGCTCGGTTCATGCGGAGAACGGTTGCGGAGCGTGCGTACCGTTGACCAGGAGTAACGCGCTGACGCTACGGGCTGTACGCGTTGGTGGCGCGCGGTGTACGTGGCGCGGGGCGGGTTGCGGAGGTGTCGGGCGTGGTGGAGCAGCAGGGGTTCGAGGACGACCAGGAGTACAGGGGCGGGGGCGGGGATGAGTCCGGCTCGGGGATCCTGCACCTCTTCGGGCAGCAGTTGAAGCTGTGCCGGGTGAGGGCGGGGATGGAGCGGGCGGAGCTGGGGGCGAGGACGGGGTACTCGGCGTCGACAATTGCGTCGTTCGAGCAGGGGAGGCGGATTCCGCCGCCGAAATTCATCGACCAGGCGGATGAGGTGCTGGAGGCGGGCGGGGTGCTGAAAGCGGGGAAGAAGGAGGTGGCGCGGGCGCAGTATCCGGCGTTCTTTCGGGATGCGGCGCGGTTGGAGATGGAGGCCGCTGAGATTCACGTGTATGACAACCACGTGGTCAACGGCCTGCTGCAGACAGAGGAGTACACCCGTGCCCTGCTGGCCATGCGCCGCCCGCTGCTGAACGAGGACATCATCGAGCAGCGCGTTGTGGCACGGATGGCTCGTCAGGAAATCTTCAATCGGCAGCCTTCTCCGCTGCTCAGCTTTGTCATGGAGGAGCCCGTCCTGCGGCGTCCGCTCGGCGGCAGCTCGGTGCAGCGAGGCCAACTCGAGCAGGTCTTGCTGGTCGCGCACAGGCGGAACGTCGAGCTGCAGGTCATGCCGCTCGACCGACAGGACAACGCTGGCGTGGACGGCCCCTTCACGCTGATGACTCAACGCGGTGGCGATCAGTTCGGATACATGGAGGCCCAGGGGCGGAGCACGCTGGTGACGGACCGGGAGGAGGTCCGCGCGCTCGCAGCGCGCTATGGGATCATCCGAGCGCAGGCTCTCACCCCATGGGAGTCTCTGGCCTTCATCGAGAAGCTGCTGGGAGAAGTATGAACGTCGCAGACACCACCGCTAGCGCCCTCGAACTCACGTGGCGCAAGAGCAGCTACAGCGGCGCCGAGGGCGGCCAGTGCGTTGAGGTCGCTGTACGCCCCGGCACCGTGTACGTCCGAGACTCGAAGGACAAGGCAAGCCTGCCACTGTCCGTGGCGTCTGAAGGATGGGCCGCTTTCGTACAGTTCGCCGCGCAGGACTGAGCCGACCCAGACGAGGGCGCCCCACCGGGGGACCGTTCCGTTGGCGGGGCAGCCTCGTCTGTACGCGGTTGCACGCGCGCGCTCAGTCGGCCTTCTTCGCCCGACCGCCCTTCTTCTTCTCCTGGCGCCAGGCCGTGAGGTCCTCTGCCGAGAGGCCATGCTTGGCACGCTGCTCGTCCAGGTACGCCTGGTACTCCTCAAAGGGCGTGCCGCCCCAGTCTTCGTCGTGCTCACCGTGCCACTGGTGGACCCAGGGCATCAGTTCCTGGATGCCTGCGATGAGCGGGGTGAGTCGCGGAGTGTCCCAGCCGGCCTGTTCGGTGCGGTCGTTGATCACGTTGACCAGCGCCTGCACCTGATCCTTGTGATCCCAGCCGGCCCAGCCGAGGAGGATGGTCGGGTCGGAGTCAGGCGACGCGTCCGGGTAGGAGATGAACCGCTCCTTGGGGACGTCCAGCTTGCCGCGGTGCGACCAGTAGGACGTCTTGAGGAAGTCAGCGGAGGCGTACTTCGGAGGTACGGGGATGTTGAGCCGCTCGCCGGTCTTGTCCTCCTGTCGCTGGAGATCCCACACCTGCTCCCACTGCTCCCGCTTACGCAGGCCGGAGTCCTTGTAGCGGAGGGCGGCAAGGTACGGGACATGCTCGCTGGCGATGACCTCGGCGAGCACGGTCGCGAGGGTGGCGTCGCGCTTGCCCATGTGATCGGCGGCGTACAGCTCGGCGACAGCCTGCACGTCGGCATCCTGCCGGAGGGCGTCGGCCAGCTGGGAAACGGTCAGCGTCCGCGGCGCTCGGAACCCGTCCCGGAGGGCGAACCAGAGGTTCTCGTCCTCGCACCGATCGAGCAGCCACGCACGGAGGGCTTCCTTCTCCTTCTTCTTCCAGGGGTCGGATGCCCAGCGGCGCTTGCACTCGGGACGCTCGATGAGAGCGATGTCCTTGCGCGAGTTGATGGTGTCGATCCGGGCCTGGACGACGGCCTTGTACTCGTCAGGCCATTGAACAGGGATCTCGGTGACCGGAGGGCACCCGTGCCGCTCAAACCAGGCAGTGTCGACGTCACCTGCAGCGACCTTGCGCGCGAGGACGATCTCAAACGCTCGCTCCCCAAAGGAGACCTCGGGTACGTCCGCGGCGGTAGGCAGGGTTGTACGTGCCACCTCGTCCGAGGTGAGGAGCTTGTACGAGCCGTAGATGGCCCAGTCCAGTTCCTCTTGGAGAGCGATCATCCGCGCATGGATGGAGTTGCGTGTGTCGTGCCCCTCAAGTAGGGCGATCCGAGCGGGTGCTCCCGAGGCGGCGATCGAGGAGGGCTGACACGCGGCCAAATCCTGAGCCAGGGCGTCGAGGATGGAACTTAGCTCAAGGGGCAACTCGGCAGGGGTGGGGAATTCCTGAAGCTTGGCCCCAGTGAACTCATAGAACTTCTCCCAGTCCTCACTAGCGATTCCGCCACCAATGCCACCGTTGCCCTTGTCGTGACAAACCTGCTTGAACCAGAAGCACGCCGTCGAGGAGTTGAGCAGGCCCACGAGCCCGGCCACTGCTCCCTCTGAAACCGTCTCATCAACCGCGAGTGCCGGCATGTGCTGAGTCGTCAGGACACCTTCGGCGTTAAGTGCTGCGTGGTTGTGAGTCGCAACCTTCGACATGACGATGGTCCGACGAGCGCCTGCGCGCGACTGGGTCCACCGATACCAAGACCACCATGGCGTACCTGTATCGAAACGCGTCCGCCCCGAGAAATCGGCCAGAGATCCTAGCGTCTGCTTCGCAGCCCAGAGATGCTTCGCCCAAGAATTTCGGATGTCCACATCGAGGATTTCCCCATTAGGAGAATATGGCGCGATGGCCACAGCAGAGCCTGCAATACGCCAATCTCTCAACTCGTCGCCGACCGCAACTTCACGCATGAGCTCCAAAGGAGTTCCGAATCTGCGATGCCAGGACGGGCTCAGATAGAACACGTCGTCAGCACCGGAGAACCCAGCGAACCCGGCCTTCGAACCACAGATTTCCTCCGCCGATGCACACGAGGCTGCCTTGATAGCCTTCGTAAGTTCCTCGGAACTACCGCCACTCAGACTCCAGGGGTACACCACGAACGAATGACGGTCGCTATCGGCAGAAGTAACCCAGTCCGACTCACTCTCCGGCATTCCGGCCTGGCGGGCGATCGCTGTCCACACTAGGCCCTGCGCCGGATCCTCTGGCTGACCAGGCTCTCCTCGCACGCCAAGCACTGCGCGAATCCGGTCCGACCTCAGCCCGATCCGGTTCCGCCCGGCCAAAATCACCGTCGGTGTGCCGTGCCCCGGAATATACGCCCCTGACGTGTCGATCACATGTGTCAGGTCAACTTTCGGAAAGAACTCCTCGATCATCTTCTTCCCGAACTCCCGCTTCATGAAAGAGTTCGCCGTGATCTGCCCCGTGAAGCCACCGTCTCGCCGGTCACCCCCCGCCCGCACCGCCAGCTCAAAGATCCGCTGCACGAAAGGTACCGACAGCGCGTACTTCCCCGAGCACGCGTCGTACGCCTTCCGGTAGTTCTCGTTCTCCTGCTTGTCCTTCACCGTGATGTACGGCGGGTTCGCCACCACCACGTGGTAGGTCCCCCGCCCCAGCAGATCAACCCGCTCCGCGTACTCCCGCACATCCTCCGTGCGATACGCGAACATCCCCTCGCCATCGCCCCCGAACAGCGTGTCCAGCGTCTCCGTAACGGACTCCGCCCCCCGCCCATGCAGCAGCGAGTCCCCCACCGCCACATTGATCGGAAACGCGGGCGCCGCACTCAACCGCCGCTCCCCGCACGCCTTCAAGGCCGCGACCAACAACCGGAACCGCGCAATCGCCACCGCGAACGGGTTCTTGTCGCACCCATGCACCGACTCCAGCGACCGACGCACCAGCTCCCAGTCGTCCGTGCCCGGCTCCGCCGCCCGCCACTTCTCCAACAACCGCCCGAACATGCCCAGCAGGAAGTGGCCCGACCCGCATG
Organism: Streptomyces sp. NPDC104202; assembly: GCF_055584185.1. NCBI lineage: Bacteria > Bacillati > Actinomycetota > Actinomycetes > Kitasatosporales > Streptomycetaceae > Streptomyces > Streptomyces sp. NPDC104202. Next base: position 27,463 of record NZ_JBVJMN010000018.1, read on the forward strand.
CCGGGTCGATGCACCGCAGACCCCGCGCGACCGGATCGGCCCCCTGCCAGCCCTTCGGCGTGTGCTTCCACTCCGGGTCGAGGCCGAACTCCTCGACCGCCGGCTCCAGCGTCAGGTCGAGGATGAACTCCTCTACGAACTCAGGCGTCTGCAGCAACGCATACGTTTTCCGCGCGTGCTCGCTCAGGTCCTGGTACAGGTCACCCAGGAATCGCGTGTCCAGCTCCTCGTCCACAAGCAAGTGGACGATCTCGCCGTCCGCACCCCGCTCCCGCCAGAAGCCCAACAGCCGCGTCGCCGCCTCGTACGACGGCGTCAGCTCCCACAGCGGGTTGTGGCCCCGGTCGAAGAGCCCCGCCACCGCCTCGTGCGAGTCGGCCAGCGCCTCGAAGCCGGCGACCAGCCAGTCCCGGTCATTCAGCTCAGGGTGCTTCCGGAAGAACGCCGCCTGGCGATCCTCCGCGTCCGCCAGCCGCTCCCCCGGTCCCGCGATGTACGGGTCGGTGATGAGCCCGTTGTCCTCGCAGAAGCGGACGAAGACCGTCGCGAGGACCCACGCAGCCGCCGCTTGCGTGACGCGTTCGTCCCGCCACGCTCCGTACGTGGCTGCCGTGCGCTGGGCCTCGCGCGCCGCCTTGTACTCGCGATCGAGCGCCACACGGAACTCGTCCTCCGAGTCCGTCCGCGCCCTGAGGTCGTCCTCCAGCGCGGTGACCTGCTTGCGCAGGTCCTTCAGCAGTGCGGCCTTGTCCACGAGGCGGCGCCTTTCTCTCCGTAACACACAACCCGTTCCAAACCTGCGGTCCGTCCATCCTGCCAGCTCAGGAGGAATGTCCGGACCTGTCGTACCGCCGCCGTCAGCGGACCGCGCCGACCCTTCCCGGGCCGCCTTCGAGCCTGCCGCGCCGGTGGAGCTCGGCGATGTCCGCCGTGAGCGTCTCGCGGATGTCGCTGCCCATCCGGCGCCAGCCGAAGAAGTCGCAGACCTGCTTGATCAGCTCGTCCTCTGACATACCGGGGCATTCCACAGCAATCTCGTACAGGGCCAGCTGCCGCTCTGTGGGGGCGATGAGGGTCACCTTCCGCGGGGTGTCCCCTGGCTCCGGGCGCCGTGCCTTCAGCGCGTCCAGTCCGCCCCGGTCCTTCGCGTCGTAGAAATCGCCGTCCCGGGCGGCAGCCTCGGCGTTCACCAGGCTCCGCGCCACGAAGGTCACGTTGTCCCGGATTCGGCTCCCGGCCCGTCCCACGCCCCAGGCCTCCCGCGCCCGCAGAACGAGCAGGTCCAGGTGGATCGGACCCTCGGCCTCAATGATCTGCATCAGCGCCTTGCGCAGGGCCGGCCGTGCCTCGACCGTGTGCATCTCGTAGGCCGAGCTCACGGTCAGCCGGCTGGGGCGGTACGGAGACGCCCACTCGCGCTCCACTCCCGTGTCCACGGGTACGCGCTCGTACTCGACCTCGACCTGCGGCTCCTCGACCGGAACGGTCACCACCCGCCCGCGGCCGTGGGCCGCCGCGCTGGCAGCCATACCGACCCCGGCGTCCTGCACCGGCTTCGGCCCCGAGGCTGCCAGGGGGCCCTGTTCGATCGCCTGCTCCACCGCCTCCCGCAGCCGCAGCTCCGCCGCGCTCCGTCCCCGGTACCAGTCCGTGCCCCAGATCCGGTACAGCCGCCAGCCCAGGCCGTTGAGCACCTGTTCGCGCAGCCGGTCGCGGTCGCGCGCGGTCTTGGAGGAGTGGTACATCGCGCCGTCGCATTCGATGCCGAGGGCGTAAGCGCCCGGCAGCTCGGGGTGGCGCAGGCCGAGGTCGATGCGGTAGCCGGCGACGCCGACCTGGGGCTGGACCTGGTAGCCCCAGCCCCGCAGCACCTCGAGCACGGATTCCTCGAAGGGGCTGTCGGGCTCGGCGTCGCCCTGGACGACGTCACGGGCGAGGACCGCGGGGCCCTGCTCGGCGTACTCCAGGTAGCGCTTCAGGTGCTGGACGCTCACATTGGGGCTGTCCTTGAGCTGTGCGCCGCGGAAGGAGGAGACGACCTCCATGCGGTAGCGGGCACGGGTCACCGCCACGTTCAGACGGCGCCAACCGCCGCCCTTGTTGATGGGGCCGAAGTTCAGTCCGAGGGTGCCGTGCTCGTCGGGGCCGTATCCGATGGACATGATCATGACGTCTCGCTCGTCGCCCTGGACCGACTCGAGGTTCTTCACGAAGAAGCCGTCGAGGCGGTCCTCGGTGAAGCAGTGCTCGAGGTCGGGACGCGCGATGCGGGCCTGCTGGACGGCCAGGTCGATGGCCGAGGCCTGTGCCTGGGAGAGGGCGACGACGCCGAGCGTCCTGCCGGGGCGGGTGTCGAAGTGGTGCATGACCCGCTCGGCCACGAACTCCGCCTCGCTGCGGTTGTCCCGGCGGCCCCCCTTGTCGTACACGCCGTCCGCCTTGAGGAAGTCCACGCCGACGTCGTTGCCCTTGTCGAGCGAGCCGGGGAAGGTCACCATCGAGTTCGCGTAGAACTCGCGGTTGCTGAAGGTGATCAGGTCCTCGTGACGGCTGCGGTAGTGCCAGCGCAGCGACAGCTCCCGCATGGCCCCGGCCTTGCAGGCGTGCAGCAGGGACTCGAAGGAGTCGGGCACGTCCTCCGCGTACTCGTCCGAGTCGTCCTCGACCGAGGAGTCGAAGAACGAGGTCGGCGGCAACTGCTTGTCGTCGCCCGCGACGATCAGGCTGCGGCCCCGGTAGATGCAGTTGATCGCGTCGCTGGGGCGGACCTGGGACGCCTCGTCGAAGATGACGACGTCGAAGGCGAAGTCCGGAGGCAGGTGCTGGCTGACGGTGAGCGGGCTCATCATGAAGCACGGCTTGATCGACTGGACGACCTCGCGCGTGCGCCCCAGCAGTTCGCGCACCGGCATGTGCCGGGTCTTCTTCTCCGCCTCGCGCTTGATGACGGCGCTGCCGCCACCGCTGTGATTGCGCGGGCGGCGTCTGTTGCACCGCTCGATCACGGCCCCGCCGGCAGCCGCGATGAGGCGGCGGTCTGCGGCACGGAAGTCCGCCACCCGAGCGTCGAGGTCCTCGGAGCGGGTGGTGCGGAGCCGGTCGTCGCTGGCCAGGACCGCGTCGGCCCAGGAGCGGAGAACCGCTTGCTCGACGATGGCGGGCAGCTGCTTCGGGTCGGTGCCGCGCTCGGCCGCGTTCGCGACGAGGTCGTCGGCGTCGTGACGGGCGAGGACGGTGACACCGGCGCGGTAGGCCTGCCATTCGTCCGGGCCGTGCGGATCGGCGAGGAGTACGTCTATCAGCTGCTGAGCCTGTTCGAAGCCGCCCAGCAGGGACGGGGAGAGCTGGGTGCTCCTGGCCGGGTCGAAGAGGCCGAGGAGTGCTGCCGCGGACGCGGACCAGCGTTCGGCGCGGCGGCTAGCCGTGGTGCACCACGTGGCAAGGGCGCTGCGTACGTTCGCGGCGAGCAGCGTCGGCAGCGGGTCGGTGTCGGAGCCGTCGGCCAGCTGGCTGATCAGTCGCTCGCGTCGGGCGACCCCGCCGCCCAGCTCGGCGATGCGGTCGGCGGTCTCCAGTGCCTGGGCGAGGTCCTCGACCTGCGACGCGGTGCGCGGTGTCCAGCGTGCGAGGAGGGTGGTGTGCTGATCGGCGAGACGCTGCAGCTCCTGCGTAGCGTGAAGCCAGCCGAGTGCCTGCTCGAGACGGCCGGGGAGCTTCTTGTCCCAAGTGCCGCTGTGCGTCAGTGCCGCCGCCGCGGCCCGGTCGGCCTTGTACTGCGCCGAGAAACGGGCCAGCAGTCCGCTGTGCTGGTCGGCGAATCGCGCCGCCAGTTCCGGTAGTTCGGTCGCGGTCAGTACCTGCTCGCCGAAGACGTCCTCCGCTGCTGCCCGTGCCTCGGCCTCGGCGGCCAGCGCCTGGTGCAGTTCCCTTGCTGCGTGGTGCGCAGCGCTCCGTACGCCGTCGTCGAACCATCCCGACGGCGGTCGATGGGATGCCTTCGTGAGATCCGCCAGTTCACAGAGCGCGAAGGCGGCCTCGGCTCCGTCCGGCTTCGGCACACCGAAGAGATCCGCGAGCTGGGCGAGCTGGTCGGAGACGTCCTCGGGCAGACCTCCGTCCGCCGCACCGTCCTGCCCTGGGAGCCCGTCCCGCAGTGCGCGGACGGCCTGCTGGAGTTCCCGTACCGAGGCGGGTTCGCCCTGAGTCGCGGCGAACGGGCGCCGTACCGCGGCAGCCCGTACGGCGCTCAGCGCGTCGGCCGCCTCGGAGAGCACGGAGGGTGCCGAGTTCCCGACCAGCCCCCGCCAGGGGAAGGAATCCCCCTCGGCGGCCGGTCGCCAGGCACGGCTGACGGCTTCGGCGGCGGAGACCAGTTCCTGCAGCGCGTAGGCACTCAGTCCGTCGACCGTCCGGGCGTTCTGCCCGGACAGCGGAAGCTGCGGGGTGCCGGCCAGCTCCAGCTGGATCAAGCGGCCCAGGACGTCGTGGAGGCCGCGCTGCAGAGGCTCACGCGTCTGGTTCATCGCCGCCGCGTAGGCGGACAGCTCCTCGCGCAGCCGGCGTGCCTGCTTCAGCTCGTGCTCCGCCGCTCCCGTGGCCCGGGCCTCGGTGGTCAGCACCCGGGCCAGTTCGGTGGCCACCGCCTTCTTGCTCGTGTCGGCGCTGTGCAGTGCCATGACGAAGTCGCCGAGCCCCACATTCCGCAGGCGGTTGCGCACGACGTCGAGGGCCGCGGCCTTCTCACTGACGAACAGCACGCTGCGGCCCGCGTGCATGAGCGCGGCGATCATGTTGGTGATGGTCTGGCTCTTGCCCGTGCCAGGAGGGCCGCTGACCACGAAGGAACGGCCGTCGAGCGCGGCCGCGATGCACTGCCGCTGGGAGGCGTCCGCGTCGAGGACGAGCGGTGTCTCCTCGGGCAGCTGGACTTCGTCGATCCTGTCGAGCTCCGGAGGCTCGAAGCCGATCAGATCGTCCGGGAGACCGGCGGCAGGGCCGAGGGCGACGGCCTTCACCAACGGATGTCCGAGGATGCGCTCCTCGTTCTGCTGAAGGTCCTGGTACATGGCCTCCCGGTGCGAGGCGAAGAGGCCGAGCACCACCCGTTCGTCGACCTTCCAGCCTGCTTGGCCGACTGCGGCCGAGCGAGCCGCGGAGAGCACGGCGGAGAGGTCGGTGACGTCGGTGTCCGTGACGCGGCTCCAGTCGATTCCCTGCCGCTCGAGCTTCACCGCGAGGGCGGGATTGTGCATGCGGTCCTGGCCGTCGGCCGGATGGAGTCGGTAGCGACGGTCCTTGTCGCGGCGCAGGTCCACGGGTACCAGCAGCAGCGGCGCGGCGCTGCTCTCCTCGGCGCCTGGCTCACGCCAGTCCAGCATGCCGACGCCCAGCCACAACACCCACAGACCGTAGTCGTTGAACGTCTGGCCGGACTTCTGGCGGAGTTGGTACAGGGCACTGTCGAGCGCAGCCTGAGTCGGCTTCTGCGTCACCACCCCGGTCTCAGAGCCTCCGGGCGGCGCCTTGATGCCGTCGTCCTCAGATTCCGCAGGGTCCGGCGAGACCGGGGCGAAGTCCCAGCCTTTGGCGAGTCCGTTCAGGAGGGTCGCGGCGCTGGGCGATGTGAGCTCCAGTGTCGCCGTCTTCGTGTGGCGGAAGTTCAGCAACCGGTTGCGGCCGCCCAGGTCGAGCAGCGAGTGGCGCCAGCCTTCCAGCACGACCTTCAGCCGGTCGACGCCGGGATCGCTCGACACGGTACGCGGGGTCTGACGCTGATGGGGCATATGGGGTGACCTCCTGAGCTGAACGCACAGGGGTGTCCACACTCACAGGCCCCCCTGGAGACACCTGCTTACCAGCCCGTCCCTCAGGACACGCCCGAGATCCACAACTCAGTATGAACCCGTTGTCGACCACACGCACCCTCAGCGCTCCTCGCCCGCGCCCTCCTCCTTGAGCCTCTTCAGGAACAACGAGTCGAGCCGCGTCCACTCGGTGGCGCGGTCGACGACTTCGACCGTGCGTCCGTCCAACGACGGTGTCTGCTTGGGGTCTTCCATCGGGCACAGCCACCACAGCCCGTGCGGGAGCTGCGTCGGGCGCCGGGCGGCCTGCTGAAGGTTCACCAGCAGGTCGTGTCCACCGCCGTCGAAGTAACGTGCCAGCAAACTCGCGTTGTGGAAGAAGAGCACCGCCCTGGGACCCGCTTCCTCGGCCCGCCTGGTGAACTGATCCGCCAACCGATCGGTGACCCGCTGGACGTAGGAGCGCAGTCCGGGCTTCAGCTCGCCTCCGCTGGTGAAGGCGGCGTCCGCACGCAGGACCTTGGTCCAGTCGGTCCCCAGTTCTACGGCCAGCGCCCGGAAGGCCGCGAGGAACTCGGCGTTGAAGTCCACCGCGGTCACGCCGAACTCCTCTGTCAGAGCGGCCGCCGTGCCCGGCAGGTCCGCGCCCTTGAGCGTGAGGGCCAGAAAGCCTCCGCGCTCGGCGGCCCCCGTCAGCTTGGCGCGCACGACGGCCTGCGGATCACGGCCCGCGGCCACCGCCGACCGTGCTTCCGCCACGAGCACGCTCGTGCGGGTGTAGGTGGAGCTGGTCCAGCGGGTCCCCTCGACCGCCGGGGGGAAGAAGCGCTTGCGGACGGCGTCGTACTCCAGCGGGAATCCCGCCTCGGCGAGCGCGTCCTCGATCTCGATGTGCGTGGGGGCTTCCGACAGAGGCAGGGAGGGGAAGCGTGCCTTGACCCGGGCGACGAGCTCACCGATGGAGAGGCCGACCTCGCGACGGACACCGGCTACCGCCTGAGAGATGCGAATGGCACGGGCGAGACCGAGCCCCTTGGGGTAGATCTCCAGTCGCGGCGACGCGGAGGCATCCTGCGACACCACGGCCGCCAGCCCGACCAGGCGGGTGTCGGCCAGCGGGGTCATACCTTCGGGCGCGGGCACCTCTCGAAGGGTCCGTACGACCGTGGCACGGCCCGGCAGCGGGTCTTCCGCGGCCATCCGGTCGGCGGCCGCGCCGAGTGCCGCGGCATAGTCGGCCAGCTCCTGCGGAGTGGGATCGTCGGTGCCGGGCAGGGAGTCGAGCGCGAGCAGCACACGGGACCCCCGGCGCAGCACTTCGAGCCGCGGATCCTGCTCGTTGCCCCGCTGCAGTGCCTCGGCGTCCGCCGCCGCGCGGAGGACGGCGAGTGCCTTCGCCAGCGTGCGCTCGGCGGTGTCGTCGCCGGCGCCATGGCGTACGCGAAGCTCGGCCGCGGCTTCCTGGACGGTCATCACCCGGCCCGCCTGGGCCAGGATCTGCACCAGTTCGTCTCGGACGTGCGTGATCCAGGCGGTGGTGGCCCACTCCTCGATCGCCGCGACATGGTGCCGGGACACGGTGGGCTGGCTGCTGCCGAGATGCTTGGCGATCAGTGTCTGTGGTGGCCAGGGGCCGAGGGGAGAGAGGTCGCCTCCCTCCTCCTTGGTGCGAGGCAGCCCCAGAGTCAGGCGTACGACGTCGGGGCGCAGGTTGCCCTTCCGTGCGGGGCCCGGAGTGAGTCTGGCTGCCAGAGAGTCGACCGACTCGTTGGCGATCAGCCGCGCCTCGTCCTGCGGCGTGGGTGTCAGAGCGTCCGAAAGGGCTGCCTCCAGCGCCGTCGCGGGACGCTCCGAGGGCACGGTCGGGCGCTTGAGCATCGCGGTCCACTGCTTGTGGCGCCGGTTCAGTTCTCTGCGCACGAGTGTGCCCGCACCTCGTGCACGGGCGATGGTGTGCGGGGGCACGTCGAGGAGTTCGCCGACCGTCACCGCGCCCAGGCCGTTGGCGACGGAGACGGCTCGCGGGGAGAGCCCGGCCGCGTCCAGGGCCGTGGTCGGCTCTGCCGCCGCCGCCGCGGTCTCACGTGCTTCCTCCGTGGTCGCCGTCAGGGCGCCCACGGTGGCAGGGGTGGTGACCGGCTTCGCGGAGTCGGCGGTACGGAAGATCTGCCGCCAGGCGTCCTCCATCTGCTTGAACGTGTCGAAGCGTCGGTCGACGTCACGGTGCAGGGCGCGGTGGAAGAACGCGGTGAGCCCGTCACGAAGCCCGGGTTCGAACAGCTCGGCGGCGACGAACAGTTCCACGTCCTCGCTCACTCGAGGGTCGCTCTGTCCGTCTCCCCACACGGGCCGTTCACCGGAGGCCATCTCGTGCAGCGTCACGGCCGCCGCGTACCGCTCCGCATGGTCGTCGTAGAGCGAGCGTCGCGCGCTGCCGAGGAACGGGTCGAGGTAGCCGCGCGTTCCGGCGGTGATGTCTCGTTCGGACGCGTCGGCCAGCGAGAAGTCGAACAGCAGCAGCTCCCACGAGCCGTCGTCGCGCTTGTGCAGCCCCAGGTTGTCCGGCTTGATGTCGCGGTGCCGCACGCCCTTGGCGGCAAGCTGGTCGAGCGCGATGAACAGGTCGTTGCCGTACCGCTCCAACTGGTCGTAGGTGAGCCGCCCTTCGCCGCGCAGTCGCGCACCCAGGGAGCTCTCCCCCGCGTACTCGAGCTCCAGAACGGTATGGCCGGCGATCTCCCTCGGCTCCTCGAGCAGCCGGATGATCCGGCCCCCGCCCACCGTCTTGAGGGCGGTCGCCTCCGCGTAGAGCCGTGCGTCCTTGTCCTGGTCGAGCGCGACCTTGAAGACCCGCTCGACGACGACGGTCTTGTCATCGGGCCCGACCGGCTCCTCGACCACTCGCTCGACCAGCAGTGCCCGTGCGGTGGCGCCGGTACCGAGGACCCGCTTGACCGTCCAGACCTCGTCCACGGGCTGGCCGGGGAGTGCCGTCAGCGGATCGGTCTCCACCGTCGCGGGCTGGTCCGGGGTCGCAGCCTGTTGCTCGGCCTCGTCGAGGAGGTCGAGAAAGCGGTCGGCTCCGGGCAGCCGGTCCACGACCTCGGCACGGGTGGCCCGGTAGATCAGGTCGTCAAGACTGTCCGAGAGTCCGTCGGCCACGGCGTACGGGTGCAGTCCGCCCTCGGCCGACAGCCTTTCGATCAGGGCACTGCGCTGAGGGGCGGGCGCCTCCCCCGTGAGGATCAGGTAGGAGACGGCGCCGAGCCCGAAAAGGTCCAGATCGACGGGGTCGGCGAACTCCTGGTCTGTTTCCGGGGCCAGGTAGACCTGGGCGGAGTCCTCGATCAGCCCTCCGTCGAGCGGCGTGTCTCCGATCGAACGCATCGACGTGGTCTCGAAGTCACGGGCGGCGGTCTGCCAGTCGGTGATGCGTACGGCCGGAGCGGAGCCGTCTTCCTTGGCCGAGACGTACACCGATCGGGCTGACAGGGCCCGGTGATAGAGCGACCGATTGTGCGCGTAGCGGAGGGCTTCGGCCAGCTGGCGCACAAGGTCGAGTCGGACCTCGGGTGTGAGCTTGCCGCCGTATGCCGCCAGGTAGGCGTCGAGTCGCAGGTCCGAATGGCGATGCCGGAACAGAATCGCCGGGCCGCCTTGATGCTGATGGATCTGGGCGGCCTGGGCGATGCCCCGGTGGGTAATACCCTGCAGTACCTGGTACTCGCGGCGGGCAGCTCGATCCGCGGCCCGCCGGGCGGCCTCGCCGGCCATCTGCTCGACGAGGTATATCCGTACCCGGCCCTCCTCTTGGACCAGGCCGTCGACGCGGACCGCGAGACGGTCCTCCCAGCCGGGACCGGCGTCGAGCACACGCGGCTCGAGTTTCCAGTCGTCACCGAAACGCAAATGGGCGGTGGAGTGGCTGATGCCGATCTTCTGCATCAGCTGCTCGAGCAGCTGCGAGGACTGCGGGGTGATACGCCAGCTCTCCCGCTCCGGCGGCTTGCCGAGCAGGTCGTCCCAGATCCTTCCCAGGCCGCTCGCACCGTCGTTGCGACCGTAGACGTTGATCCGCTGGAACTCGTCAAGCTCGCTGACCAGCCCGGAGTCGTGGAGGAAGACCGCGGGTTTGATGAAGGGGACGCGGCGGGGGTCGACACCCATCGACCGAGCCGCTCGCTCCAACTGGCCCTTCAGCTCCTTGCATTTGAGATCAGTCAGATGCAGAGGGTTCTTCAGGGTGCGCACCCGGTCTGCATGAAACTGCCAGGTGTCTCCGTGATTGACGACGCGGCCGGGATGTCCCTTGAGCTCGAGGAGATAGAGACCTCCAGGGACGGCGATGAAGAGGTCGCACTCGTTGGTGCGCCCAGAGGCTGCGGTGAAGGAGAACGTGGCCCAGGCTCGATACGGCTCGGTCGACGGCATCAACTGCCGGATGTGTTCGAGCCCTTCCTGTTCCCAGGTGTGAGCGGACCTGCGGGGCTGGAACCAACGCTCTTTGCGCGGCATCCCTGGCTTGGGCGTCGCCGGCGTACCAGCTGCCGTCACGGTCCGACCTCCGCGGTGATTCAGTACGCCATGAGGCGCAAGGCTGCAGGTCACCGACCTTACCCGAGGCAGCCTTTGTGCGAGCGACTCACTCCCTCACAAACCTATGGCCATGGATGCGACGGGGCGTGCTAGCATCTCGGGCCATTTACGGAACCGCCGGGCTGTCGAATTCGGACCACGCCCCCACCGTAGGGAGAGCACGCATGACTGCACGTCGAGAGTCTGCAGCCGCCAACAGACCAGGGCCCGCCTCGTCTACCCATGCCGTCTGCACAGTGGCGCACATGAGGACTTAGCGCCAGACGACACCCCTCTCTCTCCTGGAGCATCGCCCGCAGCAGCCCCAGCGCTGCGGGCCGCGTGCCTGGATATAGGCAAAAAGATTCCTTTCTGCCTGGATCGCAGCATTTCGATGCAAGAGTGCGAGACCTTGCGGGGAAGCGCACCAGGACGGTCCTGGCCGACACCCCCGCCGGCCGTCCGAGAAACCCTGGACGCCGCGCGCCCTCACGTCCCCGTTCCATTTCGCCGCACTTGGGAGCCCGCACCGTGATTCGTGATTCCGTCGCCAACGTTGCAGCTCAGGGACTGAACGGAATGCTGTCCCAGCGACTGACGGAACAGTTCGCACACGCTCACGGGCACAAGCCGAGCGCGGCTGAGGTCAGGTCGTGGGAACGCAGCCTCCCCGCCCTGATGAGCGTGCTGATCGAAGCGGGACTGCAGGAGGTAACCGTGCTCCTGGAGTACGGGCTGCCGCTGACCAGCAAGCGCGCCGACGCCGTGCTGGCCGGCGTTCACCCGGGATCTGGTGAACCGTCCTATGTCGTCATAGAACTCAAGCAGTGGAGTCAGGCGGCACCAGAGGACGGGGAGCCGCTGTTGTGTCGGGTCGACGCCTACGACGAGCCCGTACTCAACCCCATCGCGCAGGTGCGGGGTTACTGCGACTACCTCGCCTCGTTCAATGGAGCGCTGGCGGAGAATCCCGAGCGGATCACGGGGGCCGCTTACCTGCACAACGCCACGGATTTCGGCATCGCGGGACTCTCCGAAGTCGGCGAGTCCGAGCGGGGAAGGCTGTACAGCGAGCAGCGCCGGGGCGCCTTCATCGCCTTTCTCCGGTCACGGCTCGCGCCCACGAGTGGCGCCGTGGCCGCCGATGAGCTGCTGGCCGGCAAGACGGCCCCATCGAAGCACCTCATGGCCGTCGCCGCCCAAGAGGTGCGCGAAAGGGAGCAGTTCGTCCTTCTGGACGAGCAGCGCGTCGCCTACGAAACCGTGATGCGCGCAGTTCGGCATGCCGCGCAGGCAGACCGCAAGAACGTCGTGGTCGTCACAGGGGGACCCGGGACGGGCAAGAGCGTCATCGCGCTGTCACTGCTGGGCGAGTTGTACCGGCAGGGGCGGCCGACCCTCCACGCGACGGGATCCCAGTCCTTCACGAAGACGATGCGCAGGGTCGCCGGGGCGCGCAAGCGGGAAGTCCAGGACCTCTTCAAGTACTTCAACAGTTTCATGGCCGCTGAGAAGAACGCGCTCGACGTCATCCTCTGCGACGAAGCCCATCGCATGCGCAGGACCTCGGCGAACCGTTACACCCCCGCACACCAGCGCAGCGACCGGCCGCAGGTGGAGGAACTCATCGACGCCGCACGCGTTCCCGTATTCCTCCTCGACGAGCACCAGATCGTACGGCCCGGCGAGATGGGCAACGTCGACCAGATTCGTGCGGCCGCCGCAGCCAGGGAACTCGACTGCACGGTCGTCTCCCTCGACAGCCAGTTCCGGTGCGGCGGCAGCGACGCCTACCTCCGCTGGGTGCTCCGCCTCCTCGGGCTGACGTCCGGCAACCCCGTTGCATGGGATCCGGACGACAAGATGGAGCTCAGGGTGGCCGATTCTCCCGATGAGATGGAGGCCTTCCTCGAAGACAAGCGGGCTCAGGGCCACAGTGCGCGCATGTCGGCAGGGTACTGCTGGAAGTGGACGAAGAAGACCGCCCCGGGGCAGGCCCTCCCCGCCGACGTCGTGATCGGCGACTGGGCCCGTCCGTGGAACGTCTTCGGGGAGCGCTCGGTGGCGGGCGCGCCGCCGTCGGCACTGTGGGCAACCGACCCGGCAGGCTTCGGTCAGGTCGGTTGCGTCTACACGGCGCAGGGGTTCGAGTACGACTGGAGCGGAGTAATTCTCGGCCCCGACCTCGTGTGGCGGGACGGTACGTGGGTGACGGACCGGACGCGGTCCAAGGATCCCGTCTTCAGCCGCTCGACCCCTGACGACGAGGTCGACCGCCTCATCCGCCACACGTACAAGGTCCTGCTGACCCGGGGCATGATCGGGACGGTGGTCTACTCCACAGATGAGCAGACCAGGGTGAAGCTGCGCGACCTCGTCTCCGGCTGAAGACTGCCGCACGACGCGTCGCGGGCACGCTGCCGAGCAGATCAATCGTCCCCCGGCCCGCCACAGGCCCCGCCCCCGGTGAACGCACAGCTCCGGGGGCGGGGCCCTGTCACGTCACAGGGGACGTGACGGAACCGAGATATGCAGCTACCTAGCGGTAACAAGCCAGGACGTGTCAGATTCCGCCATGCCACCGGCGCCGGCGGCTGTCCCCCACGTCACTGCAGACCGCAGGAGCACAGCCATGCCTCCGTCCCCCCACCGTGCGCTGCGCGCACTCCTGGCACTGTGTACCGCCGCCGGGCTGGCCTCCGTCGCCGCCCCGTCCGCCCACGCCTCCGCCGGCACCGGGCCCACCGCCGTCGTCACCATGGGCGACAGCTACATCTCCGGCGAGGCCGGCCGCTGGCAGGGCAACAGCCTCACCAACAGCGGCGCCCGCAACGGCACCGACCGGGCCTGGACGGGCAGCGGCTACGACCCGTCCCGGGTGTACGGCTCCACCGCGGGCGGCTGCCACCGCTCGGACACCGCCGAGGTGAAGAGCGCGGGCGCGCTCGCGAGCGCGCTGGTGAACCTCGCCTGCTCCGGGGCGACGACGAAGAACGTCATCCGCGCCTCGCGGGGCGGCCAGGCGTACAAGGGCGAGGCCCCGCAGGCCGACCAGCTGGCGGCCGTGGCCGCCTCGCACGACGTGAAGCTGATCGCCCTGTCCATCGGCGGCAACGACCTCGGATTCGCCGACATCATCACCACCTGCGCCACCGACTACATCGTCTGGTACTCCTACTGTCACGACGACCAGCAGGCCGTGGTGGACGCGCGGATCGACGGGGTGATGGCGGACGTCGGCACCTCCGTCGACGAGATCCGGGCCGTCATGTCCGCCGCCGGATACGCCGCGTCGGACTACCGGATCGTCCTCCAGTCGTACCCCTCCCCCATCCCGCGCGCGGCCGACAACCGCTACGGCGAGAGCGGCTGGACACGGACCAACACCGGCGGCTGCCCCTTCTGGAACGCCGACTCCGACTGGGCGCGGGACTCCCTGGTCCCCCAGCTCGCGAACCGGCTGAAGGGCGTCGCCGCGGCGAAGGGCGTGCAGTTCATGGACCTGCGCGACGCCCTCCAGGGGCGTGAGGTCTGCGCCAGGGCCAGCCGGCAGGTGACGGCCTCCCTGCCCCCGTCGGGCACGACGAGCGAGTGGGCGCGCTGGATCGACAGCCAGAGCACCCAGGGGCTCGTCCAGGAGTCGATGCACCCCAACGCCTACGGCCAGCAGGCCCTCGGCCGCTGTCTGGCGCTCGTCCACGCCCGCCCGACCGGCAACCACAGCTGCCGCAACACCGCGGGCGCGGGACCCTCGGGCATGTACCTCGCCGCAGGCTAGCCGCGCACGGCGCCCGCCATGCGCGGACGCCGGGCGCGGACGCCGGGCGCGGACGCCGTCCAGAGCACGGACGGGACGCGGTCAGGGCAACGTGATGCCGAGCGGGCCGAGGACCCGCTCGGCCTCGTGCCGGTCCGCCGCCGCCATCGCCCGGACGAGGGCGGCGGAACCGCCGGGCCAGGCGGACGCCGCCTCGTCGAAGGCGGTACGACGGGACTCCAGCGGGCCCTTCTTGCCGGGCAGCGCGTCGAGGAGGTGCAGGGCACGCGCGGAGGTCCGCACCTGGATGGCGTCCGCCGGCTCGTCCCGCTCGCGCAGGGCCTGGAGGGCGTAGGCACCCAGGACCGGGTCCCGCAGGGCGCCCCGGAGGGCGTCGGCCGGAGCGGCGCCGGTATCCAGGACGGTGAAGAGCGCTCGTACGGAGGCCGCGTCGTCGGTGCCGGCGTGGACGGTGCCGAGCGCGGCGAGCAGCGCGGACCACGCCTCGGCGGTGTCCCCGCGCGCGTGGAGCCAGTCGGCGAGGACGCGCGCGGCGACGCAGGAGGGCCAGCCCGCCGCGGCGGCGGCCATGACCGGCGCGCTCCAGGCGGCGGCCCGGGCGGCGTCGGGCGCGACGATCCCGCGCACGCCGAGGAGGTAGCGCACGACGCCCGCACCGCGCGGGGTCAGCCCGAAGGCGTCGCCGGCCCGGAAGACCAGGCCGGTGGCGGCGAGCCGGTCGAGCGCGGCGGCCAGGTCCCGGGCGGGCCCTTCGAGCCGGGCCCGGTCGGCCTCGTCCAGCTCGGTGGTGCCCAGGAGCCGGACGAGTTCGGGGAGCGGCGGCGTCGCGTACTCCTGCGGCGCCTCGGCGGGCACCCGCACCGGCAGGTCCTCCAGGTCCGGGTCGACGGCCCAGTCCTCGTACTCGGCGGCCTTGCGGGCGACGGACTCCGCGGAGCAGCCGCGCTGGTAGACCGCGTAGAGCAGGTGCGGTGCCTCGCCCCCGTAGGGCTCGAACTCCTCCTCGGCCAGCTCCTCGACGGCGGCGATGAGCGCGTCGGCGTCCGCCTCCACCGAGGCGGCGGCGCCGGGTCCCGCCACGGTCTCGATGGCGGGCGGCGGGGGCACGGGCGCGGCGGGGTCCCCGTAGTAGTCGAGGTGCTCGTCGAGGAGGGCGTCGGCCAGGACCAGGTGCGGGAAGGCGTCGGGTCCCGGCGCGAAGCGCGCGTACGGTCCGGCGAGCTGCTCGGCCAGCCCCGCGGCCGTCCAGCGGTCCCGCAAGGCGGCGGCCACCTGCCCGATGCCGGTCGCGACGGCGTGGTCGGTGAGGAGCGGCCCGGTGGGCGGCGGAGCCTCGGCGTCCCGCACGTACGCCCGGGTGAGCGCCTCGGCGAGCAGCACCTCCGCCAGCTCCGTCCGGCCCATCAGGTCGGCCCGGTGCACGCCGTCGGGGAGCGGGGCGCCGTCGAGCGCGGCGAGCCGGCGCCGTACGTCCTCGGGGTCGGCGAGATCGGCGCCGCAGCTGCGCAGCAGGGAGGCGTACCAGCGGTGCCAGGTGAGGTTCCCGGGGTCGTTCATGGCCCGTTCGAAGTCGGGTCCGGTCTCCGCGACCACGGCGGCCACCCGTTCGCCGCGCCCGCCGTCGAAGCGTGCGGCGAGCGCGCCCAGGACGGCGGGGTAGGCGGCGAGTTCGCCGGGCGGCACGAACACGAACGTGGGCAGGTCCTCGACGAGCAGCTGGCGTACGAGTCCGGGTGTCGGCTCGGGCACCCCCGTGCCGCGGTCGGCGCCCCGGAGGGCCAGCAGCCCCAGCACCGCCTCGGCGGCGCGGGTGAACACGGGGTCCCGGCGCTCGGGTGTTCCGTCGAGGAGTTCGAGGAACCTGTCGAGCCCGGTGTTGGTGAGTACGGTCTCGGCCACGACTCCAGGGTAGATCCGGGCCGCTCGTTCCGGGCGGCACGGCGCACGGGACAGGTGTGTCGGCGCGGCCCGGCGGCTCCTCGCGGGCGGCGCCCGTCAGGCGCTGCGCCGCAGCTCGCGGGCGGTGTGGGTGAGGTGCTGGAGGTGGCCGGCGCAGATCCAGGCGTCCGGGTGTCCGGTGCCGGGCGGGCCGGTGCCGTCGGCGCACGCCTGGAGCCAGCGGTCGCCGCGGCTGTAGGACGCGCCCCGGAAGTCGTCGGAGTCGACGATGTCCCGGGCGAGCGCGCGCACGGCGTGGTGGGGGCCGGGTCCTCCGGCGCGCACCTCGCCGACGAGGAAGGTGCGGCGGGTGGTGTAGCGCACCGCGCCCCGGAGGGGGTCGTGCCCGGTGTCGGAGACCCGGTCGGCGCTCGCCGGGTCGTGGGCGCCGTAGTCGCCGTAGAGGGGCTGCGGGCCGGGGCTCCGGCCGGTGTGGCGCAGCAGGTCGCGGAGGTCCCGGTCGGCCCGTCCGGTCTCGGTGAGGGCGGCTCCGTACCCCTCGGGGCGGGTCCGGGGGAAGGCGCCGGCGAGCAGGACGACGGCGCGCCAGGGGTGGAGCGGGCCGAGGAGCTCCAGGGCGTGGAGCGCGGTGCGGGCGGCCGTGTCGTCGGCGTCGTCGACGCTCCCCAGGTCGAGGAGGAGGTCCACGGGGCAGCGGGCGAAGGCGATCCGGTGCAGGAGGCGGTCGACGCCCTCGGCCCAGCGGGTGGCGGGGGCGCCGTCCGGGCGCACGCGTATGCCGAGGCCGTCGCCGCCCGCCGCGGCGGCCTCGGCGCAGGCGGTCTGCTGCCAGGCGGCGCGCTCGGGGCCGGTCACGGGCCGCAGCGGGGGCGGGCCGGTGACGAGGACGCGGGGGCCGCTCTCCACGTGGCGGGTGTCGACCCAGGCGGGGCGGTCGCGCTGCACGCGCGCGATGCCGGTCAGGGCCCGGTGGACGTGGCCGCCGAGGGCCAGGGGGTCGGGGTCGGGCGGGTGGGGCGGCCGGCTGCCCGGGGCGCGCTCGGGGCCGACGCGGGGCGGGACCGTCCAGAGCGGCGCGACGGCCGCCCGGACGTCCGGCGCCAGCCCTCCGTAGGCGGCGAACGCGCTGCGCCGGGCGGGCAGCGCGGGTACGTAGATCGGCTCGGTCACCGGTCCGGTCATCGGCGCGCCCCCCAGCAGCCCGTGGTGTCCCCTGGTCGCAGAGTGCGACGTGGCGGTGCGCGGCGAAAGGGTGCGATTCCGGCCAAGGCCGGTGCGGGCCGGTGCGGTGAGCCGGGGTCAGCGCACCACGACGGTCCTCGGGGCCGAGAAGTCGCCCCAGGTGCCGTCGGGGAGCCGGGCGCGGAGGGTGACGGTGTAGCGGGTGCCGGGGGCGTCGGGGACGGGGAAGGTGTAGGTGGCCCGGCCGGGGGGCGGGGTGGTGCCCCAGACGATGGTGGTGGCGAAGCGGCCGTCGAGGTGGAGTTCGTGGTGGGTGACGGGGGCGCCGGTGCGCGGCGGGGTCCAGGTGAGGGTGATCTCGCCCCTGGCCGACGTGGCGGTGAGGCCCCTGGGCGCGGTGTTGGGGGGCGCGCCGGGCGCGGGGGTGGTGGTGAGGTCGACGGCGGCGCTGTCCGGGGAGGAGTTCTCGGCGGCGTCGCGGGCGCGGACCGTGAAGGCGTAGGCGGTGCCGGGGCGCAGGCCGGTGAGGCGGGCGGTGGTGGCGGTGCCGGGGACGGTGTGGATGCGGGTGTCCGCCTGGTAGACGTCGTACGCGGTGACGCGGGTGTCGTCGCGGCCCGGGGTCCAGTGCAGGGTGGCGGCGCGGCTGCCGTCGGCGGTGACCCGGAGGGCCCCGGGCGCGGTGGGGGGCGTGCGGTCCTCGGCGGCGGCGCGGGGGGTGGTGGCGGCGACGGGGGCGCTGGGGGCGGATCGGTTGCCGGCGGTGTCGCGGGCGCGGACGGTGAAGGTGTGGCGGGTGCCGGGGGCGAGGCCGACGACGTCGGTCATGAGGGTGGTGGCGGGGACGTCCTTGACCTTGGTCCCCTCGCGGTAGACCGTGTAGCCGCCGACGGCCCGGTCGTCGGTGGAAGCGCTCCACATGACGTGGACGGTGCTCGCGCTGCCGGCGGTGGCGGTGACGCCGAGGGGCGTCGTGGGGGCGCGGGTGTCGGGCGTCTCGGGTGCGGCGGCGGCCGAGCAGGCCGTGAGAGTGAGCGCCAGGCTCAGCCCTAGTGCGGTCAACAGGCTTGCGGCGAGAGGGCGTTGCACGGGCCGGCCTCCGTCCGTCGGAAAGGTCCAGACCTATATCGCACAGTCGGCGGCACCCTCGCAAGACCCGCGTCACGGACCGTTGTCAGTGGGGTGCGCTTCACTGGATTCGTCACGCTCCGTAGCCACCTTGGGGGGAATCATGACGGACCGTACGATCTATGTGAGCTTCACCGGTGTGCGCCGCCGCGGCTGGACCGACGCCATGGTGCGGGACCTGCTCGGCACGCCCGACGTCCAGGGGCGCGACCCGCGGCGCTGGTCCCTGGCGCCCGTGCGGCTCTATCTGCTGGCCCGGGTGGAGAGCCTGGAGCGGACACCCGAGTTCACCGAGACCTCGGCCCGCGCGCCCGCCCGGTCCGCCGCCGCCGAGGCCCACGCCGGGCGCCGCCGCGCCGCCGTCCTCGCCGCCGTCCGCGCCGAGCCCATCGACGTCCCCCGGCTGCCCGGGCCCGAGCTGGAGCGGCGGGCCGTCCGCCACCGGCACGCCCTGACGGGCCGAAGTCCCGGTTCGGCGGGGCCCACGGGGCCCGACACCGGGGCAGGAGGCCGCGGCGCGGGCGGGAGTGCGGCCGGCGGGGCGGGCGGACGCGGGCCCGGGCGCACGCGCGGGGCGCCGGGCGGGCCTCCCGCCGGCTCCCTCGTGCGCTGGCAGGTCGCCTATCTGCGGCACGCCCTGGCGCGGTACGAGTCCCTGCTCGACGGGTTGTACGGGGCGACCGGACGCGCCGAGGCGGAGCGGCTGCTCGGGCGCAGGCTGTACGAGGCGATCGCCGCCGCCTACCCGGCGCTGGCGCCCGAGTGCCGCCGCCGGATCGAGGTGGAGGGGTGAGCCGGTGGCCGGACCCGGCCCGTGCGCCGCTCCGGGCCTGTCAGACCGTCAGGAGACGGGTGACGGCGCGGATCGCGGCCGGGACGGGGGCGACGACCGGGAGGCCGCAGCGCTCGCGCAGGTGCTCGGCGGCCTCGCCGAGCGGGCCGCCGCCGATGACGACGGACCGCGCGCCGTCCCGATCGGCGCAGGCACGGACGGCGCGTTCGAGCCGGTCGAGCAGGAGCGCCGGGTCGCCGGACAGGCGCTCGGGGGCGCCCGCGGTGAGACGGACGCCCGTGTACCGGCCGGCGAGGCCGAGGGTCGTGACGCGTTCGGCGATGGCGTCGGCGAGGAGCGGGGTGGTGGTGGCGACGCCGAATGGGAGTCCGCCGGCGGCGGCTTCGCGCAGGGCCGCCTCGCCCAGGCCGACGACGGGGACGCAGGTGGCCGCGCGCAGCTCCTCGACGCCCGGGTCGCCGAAGGCCGCGACGAGGAGCGCGGCGCAGTCGCCCGCCGCGGTCGCCCGGAGGCCGGCGGCGAGGACTTCGGGGGCGGCGGCCCGCAGCGCGGCGGGGTCGGTGAGCATGGCGGGCCCGCGGGCCGCGGTGACACCGCGGAGCGGGCGGCCGGGGCCGAGGGTGCGCCGGGCGATGGCCGTCATCATCGCGGTGGTGGCGGTGGAGGTGTTGGGGTTGATCAGCACCACCGCCCCGGGCCCCGCGGCGTGCGCGGGGGCCGGGGCGTGCGGCGGGACGGGCGGGCGGTTCAGTGGGCGTGCGCCGCCTTCGCCGTGTGGCTGCCGGAGATCTCGTCGCCCGGCTCCATCGGGGCGGTGACGTCGTCGTCGTCCTGGCGCCGGCCCAGGTGGTTGAAGACGACGTTGAGCAGGACGGCCGCGACGCAGCCGGTGGAGATCCCGGAGTCCAGGATGATCTGGGCGGTCTCCGGGAAGGCGTGGTAGAAGTCCGGCTTGGTGATCGGGATGATGCCGACGGCCAGCGAGACGGCGACGATCAGGACGTTGTTGTCCTTCTCCAGTCCGGCCTTGACGAGGGTCTGGATGCCGCTGGCGGCGACCGAGCCGAACAGGACGACGCCCGCGCCGCCGAGCACGGGCCGGGGCACGACGGATATCAGCGAGGCGGCGACCGGGGAGAGGCCCATCAGGACCAGGAAGCCTCCGCCGCAGGCGACGACGAAGCGGCTGCGGATCCGGGTCATGGCGACCAGGCCGATGTTCTGGGCGAAGGCGCTGCACATGAAGCCGTTGAACAGCGGGCTGAGCGCCGAGCCGAGGGTGTCGGCGCGCAGTCCGGCCGCGATCGTCTTCTCGTCGGCGGGCCGGTCGACGATCTCACCGAGGGCCAGCATGTCGGCGGTGGACTCGGTCATGGAGACCAGCATGACCACGCACATGGAGATGATCGCGGCGAGGGCGAACTGGGGGCCGCCGAAGTGGAACGGCGAGGGGAAGCCGACGATGTCGGCCTCGGTGACCGGCGAGAAGTCGGTGACGCCGAACGGGATGGCGATGACGGTGCCGACGACGAGGCCGACGAGGACGGCTATCTGCTTGAGGAAGCCGCGGGTGAAGCGGCGCAGCAGCAGGACCACGACGAGCGTGATGCCGGCGAGGGAGAGGAAGGTCGTCGAACCGTAGTCCGGGGCCTTGGGGTTGGGCCCCTGGGCCCAGCCGAAGGCGACCGGGAGGAGGGAGACGCCTATGAGGGTGATGACCGTGCCGGTGACGACCGGCGGGAAGAAGCGCACGAGGCGCGAGAACCAGGGGGCGGCGAGGAAGCCGAGGAGTCCGGCGACGATGATCGCGCCGAAGATCACCGGGAGGGCGTCGGCCTTGTTCTCCGTGGTGTCGACGATCGCGAGCATGGGCGCGACGCCGGCGAAGGTGACGCCGTTGACGAACGGCAGCTTGGCGCCGATCTTCCAGACGCCGAGGGTCTGCAGGAAGGTGGCGAGACCGGCGGTGAAGAGGCTCGCGCCGGTCAGGAAGGTGAGTTCGGTGCCGGAGAGGCCGACGGCGGCTCCGACGATCAGCGGCGGGGCGACGACGCCCGCGTACATGGCGGCGACGTGCTGGAGGCCGCTGGTGAGCATCTTGAGTGGGGGCAGCGTCTCGTCGACCGGATGCTTCTCACGGTCTTCGGGGGCGGAGCCTGCGGCTGGTGCATTGCGAACCTGGGGCGTGGCGGCCACGGCGGTTCCTCCGGTCGGTTACGCGTCGGCGGTGACGCGGGGTTCAGGGAGGTGGTGCGATGCGGTGCGGGGTGCAGGAGGTGCGGCTCGGTGCGGTGGGGCGGGGTGCGCGCGGAGAGGGCGGCGCGGGACGGGCCCGGTGGGGGTGCGGGCGGGGTTCACCGAGCCGGGGGTGCCGTACGTCTTCTGCGTACGGCACCGCCCGGTCCGGCTGCCGCGGACCCCGCTCGGGTCCGCGGCGACCGACCGAGGGCCGTCCCCCTCGGTCGGACTCCGTGGGGAGGTCAGACCTGGGCCGTGATGCGGGCCAGGCGCTGGGCCTCCGCGCGCGCGTCGCGCGCGATCTGCTCCTCGTCGGCGAACAGCAGTCGGTTGTTCTCGACGATCTGCTTGCCGTTGACGAAGGAGGCGGTGACCGGGGCCGCGGCGCCGAAGACGACGGCGGTGACCGGGTCGGCGATCGAGGAGTGGCCGAGGCCGTCGATCTTCCAGAGGACGAAGTCGGCGAGCTTGCCGGCTTCGAGGGAGCCGATGTTGTCGGCGCGGCCGAGGACCTGCGCGCCGCCGTAGGTGCCGAGGCGCAGGGCCTGGCGGGCGTTGAGCGCGGCCTCGCGGTGGGCGCCGAGGCGGTTGATGAGGAGCGCGTTGCGCAGCTCGGTGTGGAGCTCGCCGGACTCGTTGGAGGCGGTGCCGTCGACGCCGAGGCCGACGGGGACGCCGGCCCTGAGCATGTCCGGTACGCGGGCGATGCCGGCGGCGAGGCGCGCGTTGGAGGACGGGCAGTGGGCGACGCCGGTGCCGGTGCGGGCGAAGGCGGCGATGTCGGAGTCGTTCATGTGGACGCAGTGCGCCATCCACACGTCCTCGCCGAGGAAGCCGGTGGACTCGAAGTAGTCCGTCGGGCCCATGCCGAAGAGCTCGTGGCAGAACTTCTCCTCCTCCACGGTCTCCGAGCCGTGGGTGTGCATCCGCACGCCGAGCCGGCGGGCGAGCTCGGCGCCCTGCTTGAGCAGCTGGGTGGAGATGGAGAAGGGGGAACAGGGGGCGACGGCGACCTGCGTCATGGCGTCGAAGGAGGCGTCGTGGAACTTCCGCACCGTCTCCTCGGTCGCGGCGAGCGCGCCCTCGGTGGTCTCGACGGCGAAGTCGGGCGGCAGGAAGCCGTCCTTCTCGCTCATGTCCATGGAGCCGCGGGCGAGGGTGAAGCGGACGCCCATGTCGGAGGCGGCGCCGATGATGGCACCGGAGAGGTCGCCGGAGTTCTTCGGGTAGACGTAGTGGTGGTCCATGGCGGTGGTGACGCCGCCGCGGGCCATCATCGCCAGGGAGCCCTGGGCGGCGACGCGGACCATCGACTCGTCGATCCGCGACCAGGTCGGGTAGAGCGCGACCAGCCAGTTGAACAGGTTGTGGTCGGTGGCCAGACCCCGGGTGATCCACTGGTAGAAGTGGTGGTGGGTGTTGACCAGGCCGGGCGTCACCAGGTGTCCGGTGGCGTCGATCCGGCGGACCACGTTCTCCAGGCCCTCGGGCGCCGTGCCGGCGCCGATGGACTCGATCCGGTTGTCGGCGACGACGAGGTACCCGGAGGCGTACTCGGTGTCGCTCGCGTCGACGGTCGCGATCGCCGCGTTCTCGATGACGATGCGCTGGGCTGCCGAAGGTGCTGCCATGGCGGTGGTTCCTTCATTCCTCTGTGGTGGTGTGGGCACGGCAGGACCCTAGGAGGATTTGAGTGCCGGAGCGGTGTGACGGCTCCGGGTGCCGAGATGGTGGAAGAACAGGTTGAGCAGGACGGCGACGAGCGCGCCCGCGCTGATGCCCGAGCCGAGCACGGTCTGCGCCCAGGCGGGGAAGCCGGCGTAGAAGGTGGGCGCGGCGAGCGGGATGATGCCCGCTCCGAGCGCGACGGCCACCAGGATGATGTTGGAGCTGTCGTCGAGTCCGGCTTCCGACAGGGTGCGGATGCCGCTCACGGCGATCGAGCCGAAGAGGACGATGCCGGCGCCGCCGAGGACGGGCATCGGGACCGTGGAGACGACCGCGCCGAGGACCGGGAAGGCGCCGAGGACGATCAGGGCTCCGCCGGCCACGGCGACGACGTACCGGGAACGGACCCGGGTGAGCGAGACGACGCCGACGTTCTGGGCGAAGGCCGAGGTCGGGAAGCCGCCGAAGACGGGGCCGAGCAGGGTGGCGATGCCGTCGGTGCGCAGGCCGCGGGTGATGGTCCGTCCGTCGCTGCGGCGGTCGCAGATCTCTCCGAGGGCAAGCATGCCGGCGCTGGACTCGGTCATCAGGACCAGCATGACGATGCAGAGGGAGAGGATCGCGGCGGGCTGGAACTCGGGGGCGCCGAAGGCGAAGGGCGCGGGGAGGGCCGCGACGGGCGCCTCGCGCAGCGTGCCGAAGTCCGCCATGCCGAAGGGGATCGCGGCGAGGGTGCCGATGAGCAGGCCGAGGAGCAGGGCGATCTGTTTGACGAAGCCCTTGCCGAAGCGCTGGAAGAGCAGGATGACGACGAGCGTGAAGCCGGCGAGGGCGAGGTACTTCATGGCGCCGAAGTCGGCGGCGGTGCGGTCTCCGCCCTGGGCCCAGCCGACGGGCACGGGCATCAGGGTCACCCCGATGAGGGTGATGACGACGCCGGTGACGAGCGGCGGGAAGAAGCGCAGGAGCCGGCCGAAGAAGGGTCCGACGGCGAGGCAGAAGACGCCGGCGACCATCACCGCGCCGTAGATGGCGGGCAGTTGGTGGCCGGGGGCGCTGGTCTCGGCGATGGCGAGCATCGGGGCGATGCCGGCGGACGAGGCGGCGTTGACGAACGGGAGGCGGTTGCCGGCGAAGCGTCGGATGCCGAGGGTCTGCAGGATGGTGGCGCAGCCGGCGATGAGCAGGCTTGCCGCGATGAGCCGGGTCATGCCGGCGGCGTCCAGGCCGACCGCCTGGCCGATGATCAGCGGAGGGGTGACGACGCCCGCGTACATGGCGGCGATGTGCTGGAGCGCCGCGGGGACGAGCCGCGAGGCGGGGAGCTTCTCGTCCACCGGATGGCACTCGGCCGTGGCCGGGGTGGTGGTGGACGGCGGGGTGGAACACGGGCCTTCGGCGGTTGCCGGCCCCTTTGCAGGCTGTGCCATGGTTGTTCCCTCCGGTCCGGTGCACCGGCCCCGCCCGACTGCGGGCGGGCGGGGCCGGTCACGCGGATGCCGCTTAGAGGTTGGTCATGTCGACCGGGATCTGCGCCGTGGCTCCGTCGCGGAGGACGGTGGCCTCGATGAGGCCGTACATGCGGTCGGCGGCGTAGTAGACCTCGTTGTCGTTCTTGAGGCCGAAGGGCTCCAGGTCGACGAGGAAGTGGTGCTTGTTCGGGAGCGAGAAGCGGACCTCGTCGAT
The DNA here is from genome assembly GCF_055584185.1 of Streptomyces sp. NPDC104202. Classification (NCBI taxonomy): domain Bacteria; kingdom Bacillati; phylum Actinomycetota; class Actinomycetes; order Kitasatosporales; family Streptomycetaceae; genus Streptomyces; species Streptomyces sp. NPDC104202. The sequence continues at coordinate 52,214 of NZ_JBVJMN010000018.1, forward strand.
CTCCGAGCGGTGGTTGATGATGCGCGTGGCCATCTGGTACAGCGTCTGCTGGAGGGAGTACGAGTACGTCTCCGAGAAGGCTTCGAGCATGTGCTTCCTGGTCTGCTCGTACGACCGCTCCCAGTGGGGCATGCGCTGGTCGTCGTCGGTCCAGTTGAAGCGCCAGCGGGCGGACACCTGGGTGGCCAGGATGCGGTCGTACGCCTCCTGGAGCGTCGTGTACCGGTCCTTGATGTAGCCCCAGAACTCCGAGTTGGTGGAGTTCATGACGACGAGGTCCTTGAGGCCGGAGATGACCTCCCACTTCCGGCCGTCGTACGTGATCTGGGTGACCCGGGTCTCCTGGCCCTTGCGGGCGAAGGAGTGGTTGACCTCGTCGGCGCCGATGAACTTGGAGTTGGCGTCGGAGGGGGCGATGCGCTCCCAGGCGTACTCCTCGATCCGGATGCGCGCCTGCTTGATCGGTTCCTGGCTCGTCACGAAGTGGCGGGCGAGGTGGATGCCGAACTGCTCGGCGGACTCGATGCCGTGCTCCTTGGCGAACGCGAAGACGGTGTTCTTCGTCGTGTCGGTGGGGAGGCAGTGGGCGTTGGAGCCGGTGAGGTGGACGTCGTCGAGGTCGCCGGAGAGGGCGACGGAGACGTTGAGGTCCTTGATGTGGTGGGTGGCGCCGTCCCGCGTGATCTTGACGACGCGGTTCTCTGCTTTGCCGTACTGGTTCTGGCCGAGAATCGTGGGCATGTCTGCTAGCTCCCTCGGTAAACGGAGTAGCCGAACGGGTTGAGCAGCAGCGGTACGTGATAGTGCTCGCCCGGCGTGACGGCGAACGTGATCGCCACCTCCGGGAAGAACGCACCGCTGTCCCTTACGCGGGGGGCGTCCTGCTGCGCCTCGGCTTGCTTCTTGGCGAAGTACGTCTCGGTCTCGAAGTCGAGACGCACGTGGGTGGTTTCTTCCGGCAGCGCCGGCAGGTCCTTGCAGCGCCCGTCCGCGTCGGTGGCGGAGCCTCCGAGCGTGACCCACTCCGCGCCGGAGCCGCTGCGGGCCGCGAGCGTGATGGCGACGCCCTCGGCCGGGCGGCCGATGCTGGTGTCCAGGATGTGGGTGGACACCGAGGCGGTGGTGTCGGTGCTCATGCGGAGCTCTCTTCCTCGGAGGTCTCGACGAGACGGGTCAGCCGGATGCGGTTGATCTTGCCCAGTTCGGTGCGGACGATCTCCCGCTCCTCACCCGGCGTGTTTCCGATCCGTTCGCGGACCGCGTCGCGCATCTGCTCGCCGGTCCTGCCGGTGGCGCAGATGAGGAAGACATGACCGAACCTGTCCTGGTAGGCCAGGTTGAGTTCGAGCATCTCGGCCTTGAGCTCCGCGGAGGCGCCGGCCATCCCGCTCTGTTCGCGGGAGGAGGTCGGGTCCCCTTCCTTCGGACGACCGATCGGCGGGTGGCCCGCCATCGCGTCGGCCAGGTCCTCGGCGGTCAGTTCGGCCATGGCGGCGTCGCTGGCGAGGAAGAGGGCTTCGGCGGTGGAGTACGGGCGCTGGGCGAGGAGCTTGCTCCCCCACGCCGAACTGGAGCACACCTCGTGGAGCGCGGCGAGGGCCTCGCTGTCCGCCGAGGTGTTGAACCGGGTGAGACCCGGTGTCGTACCTGAAGTCACGGGAAGCCTCCGTGGCTGTTTTTCGCTGTGCGTCGGACGGGCTGCGGATAGCTAACGCCCTCCGCAACACGACGTCAACACTTTGTTGAAAACTCGGCCACACAAAAGCCGTCGTCCCGACATCCGGACGACGGCTCTTGGCCACACATGATCAACTAGTCGTTCTTGGCGGCCTTTTCCCTGTTCAGGGCGGTCTCGCGATTCAGGTAGTTGTACACCGTGAACCGGCTGACACCGAGTGCCCCGGCCACCGTCTCCACCCCGTGGCGCACCGAGAAGGCCCCGCGGGCCTCCAGCAGGCGGACGACCTCCTGCTTGGACTTGCGGTCGAGTTCGGCCAGCGGCATCCCGTGCCGCCGCTCCATCGCCGCCAGGATGTGGTCCAGGGAGTCCGACAGCTGCGGCAGCCGTACGGCCAGGACGTCCTCGCCCTCCCAGGCGAGGACGACGTCGTCGGGTTCCGCCTGCGCGGGGACGAGCAGCTCGGCGCCCATGGCGTCCACCAGGGGCTTCACGGCCGCGACCAAGGGGTGCTCGCTCACTTCTCCCCCTCGCCGATCACGTTGACCTGGAGCGAGACGCGGGTGGCGCCGGCCGCGAGCGACCGGCGCAGCAGCGCGTCGACCGCGGTGAGCACCGCGTCGGCGCCGCCTTCCGCCGTGTTGCCGAAGGGGCCGACGTCGACCGCGTCCAGCGCGGCCGACTGGATGACCTCACGGGCCACGACCGCGTGCGCCGGCGCCTCGTCGAGGTCGAACGGCTCGGTCGTGAACTCCACTCTCAAACGCACCATGGCCCCACGCTACGGCCCCGTTCGGCCCGGCGGGAGCCCCGGACCTGCGGGGACCTCTTGACAAGTACGCCGCCCGCCTTGCAACATTCCGTCAGACAGAAACTTACTTCCGCAATACGGAAGGAGCGCCGCCCCTCATGGGATTCACGGACCAGCGCTTCGATGTGAACCTGTCGATCCTCTTCACGGAACTCCCGCTCCTGGAGCGCCCCGCGGCCGCCGCCGCGGCGGGCTTCACCGCGGTCGAGCTGTGGTGGCCCTGGATCGACACCGCCACCCCCGAGCAGAGCGAGCTCGACGCCCTCAAGCAGGCCCTCGAGGACGCCGGCACCCAGCTGGTGGGACTGAACTTCTACGCCGGGCAGCTCCCCGGCCCGGACCGCGGAGCCCTCTCCGTACCGGGCGAGGAGTCCGACCGCTTCCGCGCCAACATCGAGGTGGCCGCGGACTTCGCCGCCTCGGTCGGCTGCAAGGCGCTCAACGCGCTCTACGGCAACCGCGTGGAGGGCGTCGACCCGCAGATCCAGGACACCCTCGCCCTGGAGAACCTGGTCCTGGCCGCCCGCGCGGCCGACCGGATCGGCGCGATCCTCCTCGTCGAGACCCTCAACAAGCCGGAGTCGCCGCTCTACCCGCTGGTGAGCGCCCCCTCCGCCATCGAGGTGATCGACAAGGTGAACGCGGCCACCGGCCTCGGCAACGCCAAGTTCCTCCTCGACATCTACCACCTGTCGATGAACGGCGAGGACGTCGGCCGGGTCATCGCGGAGTACGCGGCCAAGACCGGCCACGTCCAGATCGCGGACAACCCGGGCCGCGGCGCGCCGGGCACCGGCGACCTGCCGCTCGAACAGCTCCTCGACGAGCTGAAGAAGGCCGGCTACGACGGCTGGGTCGGCCTGGAGTACAAGGCCGCCGACGCCGCCGCGTCCTTCGAGTGGCTGCCCGCCGAGGCCCGCCCGGCTCGCTGACCCAGGCCACCTCCCCGTATCACCTTGTTTTGAGAGGCACCCTCATGAGCAACCTCCCCAAGATCGCGTGGATCGGCCTCGGCATCATGGGCTCCCCCATGTCCGAGAACCTCCTCAAGGCCGGCTACCCGGTCACCGGCTTCACCCTGGAGCAGGACAAGCTGGACCGGCTCACCCAGGCCGGCGGCACCGCCGCCGGCTCGATCGCCGAGGCCGTCAGGGACGCCGACGTCATCATCACGATGGTGCCCGCCTCCCCGCAGGTCGAGGCCATCTCCTACGGCCCCGAGGGCATCCTGGAGAACGCCCGCCGGGGCGCGCTGATCGTCGACATGTCGTCGATCACCCCGCAGACCTCGGTGGACCTCGCCAAGAACGCCGCCGAGAAGGGCATCCGCGTCATCGACGCCCCGGTGTCCGGCGGCGAGGCCGGCGCGATCGAGGCCGTGCTCTCGATCATGGTCGGCGGCGAGCAGGCCGACTTCGACGAGGCCCTCCCGATCCTGGAGGCCCTCGGCAAGACCATCGTGCTCTGCGGCCCGCACGGCTCCGGCCAGACGGTCAAGGCCGCCAACCAGCTGATCGTCGCGGTGAACATCCAGGCGTGCGCCGAGGCCGTCGTCTTCCTCGAGAAGTCCGGCGTGAACCTCCAGGCCGCCCTGGACGTCCTCAACGGCGGCCTGGCCGGCTCCACCGTGCTGACCCGCAAGAAGGACAACTTCCTGAACCGGGACTTCAAGCCCGGCTTCCGGATCGACCTGCACCACAAGGACATGGGCATCGTCACCGACGCCGCCCGCAACGTCGGTGCGGCCCTCCCGGTCGGCGCCGTCGTCGCCCAGCTCGTCGCCTCCCTGCGTGCGCAGGGCGACGGCGGCCTGGACCACTCGGCCCTGCTGCGCGCCGTCGAGCGCCTCTCCGGCCAGCAGGTCTGACCCACCCGCCCCACACCGGGGCCCCTGATTTCCGGTCGGCGGCGGCGCTGACACCTGTCCTGTCGCGCCCAAGGCGTCGCCGCCGACCGGAACACCACACTTCCTTTTCAACAAACTGTTGACGTTACGTTCGAGCCGAATTTACGCTCCTCGCACCGTCTGCAGAGCTCCCCGTACGGAAGGTCACGATGTCGAAGCGCGTGCTTACGACCGAGTCCGGCGCCCCCGTCGCCGACAACCAGAACTCCGCCACCGCCGGCGTCGGTGGCCCCCTCCTCCTCCAGGACCAGCACCTGCTGGAGAAGCTCGCGCGCTTCAACCGTGAGCGGATCCCGGAGCGCGTGGTGCACGCCCGCGGTTCCGGCGCGTACGGCTTCTTCGAGGTGACCGACGACGTCACCGGCTTCACGAAGGCCGCGTTCCTCTCCGAGGTCGGCAAGAAGACCGAGACGTTCATCCGCTTCTCCACCGTGGCCGACTCGCTCGGCGGCGCGGACGCGGTCCGCGACCCCCGCGGCTTCGCCCTGAAGTTCTACACCGAAGAGGGCAACTACGACCTCGTCGGCAACAACACCCCGGTGTTCTTCATCAAGGACCCGATCAAGTTCCCCGACTTCATCCACTCCCAGAAGCGCGACCCCTTCACGGGCAAGCAGGAGGCGGACAACGTCTGGGACTTCTGGGCGCACGCCCCCGAGGCCACCCACCAGATCACCTGGCTCATGGGCGACCGCGGCATCCCGGCCTCGTACCGGCACATGAACGGCTACGGTTCGCACACCTACCAGTGGACCAACGAGGCGGGCGAGGCCTTCTTCGTCAAGTACCACTTCAAGACGAACCAGGGCATCCGCAGCCTCTCCGCCGACCAGGCCGCCGAGCTCGTCGGCAAGGACGCGAACTCCCACCAGACCGACCTGCTCCAGGCCATCGAGCGCGGTGTGAACCCCTCGTGGACCCTGTACGTCCAGGTCATGCCGGCCGCCGAGGCCGCCGAGTACCGCTTCAACCCGTTCGACCTCACCAAGGTGTGGCCGCACAGCGACTACCCGCTGCAGCGCGTGGGCCGCCTGGTCCTCGACCGCAACCCGGAGAACGTCTTCGCCGAGGTCGAGCAGGCCGCCTTCTCCCCGAACAACTTCGTCCCGGGCATCGGCCCCTCGCCGGACAAGATGCTCCAGGGCCGCCTCTTCGCCTACGCGGACGCCCACCGCTACCGCCTCGGCGTGAACCACACCCTGCTGCCGGTGAACGCCCCCAAGGCGACCACGGCCCAGAACTACGGCCGGGACGGCCTCATGGCCACCCGCAACGGCTCGCGTCACGACAAGAACTACGAGCCCAACTCGTACCAGGGCCCGGCCCAGACCGACGCCGCGCTCGCCGCGCCGCTCGCGATCCACGGCTGGACCGGCACCCACGAGGCGCCGCAGCACACCAAGGACGACGACTTCTTCCAGGCCGGCGAGCTCTACCGCCTGATGTCCGAGGACGAGAAGGGCCGTCTGGTCGCGAACATCGCGGGCGGCCTGTCCCAGGTGTCCCGCGAGGACGTCATCGAGAAGAACCTCGCGCACTTCGCCGCCGCCGACGCGGAGTACGGCAAGCGCGTGGCGGAGGCGGTCCGCGCCCTGCGCGAGGACTGAGCACACCGCAGCAACCAGACTGCGTACGGCGCTTGACGGGAGGTCAGTGCCGTACGCGGTCCGGATCGCCGGCCCGGATGAGGGGTGGCCGGCGGACCGGACAAGCGTGAGGACCGCGGCGGCGCCGAGCCAGTGCGGTGGTAAGGGCTCCCGGCCCTCCTTCTTGACCTGAAAGAAGGGGACGGCCGGCGCCCGTCGGCACCGCCGCGGTCCCAACGCCCAGCCCCGGAAGGGGCCCACAGTCTCCGCCCGGCGGCGCGAACGTCCTGTCGCGCCAGCCTCGTGCCGTCGGGCGGTCATCAAGCCGGAGAGCGCGGAACCAGGTTTACGGTCCCTGGTTCCGCGCTCTTCTTGTGTGTCCGGACTTCGAGGCGCTCAGGCCGTCCGCCGTCGACCCGCCGGACGCTCGTCCCGCCGGTCCTGCCGATCACGTCCATCACGTCCAGAGCGGTCGAGGCGGTCGGCCCGGGCCAGGGCGAGCGTCACGGTGAGCGAGGCCACGGCCAAGGCCACCATCGCGGTCCGCGCGGAGGTGGACTGGGCGAGGGTGCCTGCCAGCGCCGCGCTCAGCCCCTGGAGGGCGAGCATGCCCGAGACGTGCAGCCCGAGGGCGTGCCCGCCGAGCTCCTCGGGCACCAGCTCCATCAGTCGTTCCTGGTGGAGCAGGCTCGCGCCGTACCCCACGGAGGAGACGGTGACGGCGGCGACGGCGAGCGGCACTCCCGGGTCGAGGGCGAAGAGGAGGAACGGGGCGGCCAGCAGCGCCTGGAGGGGGAAGCGGACGCGCTCGCGCAGCCGGGCCGGTACGAAGCGGCCGACGGCGGTGTCGCCGGCCAGCATCCCCAGCGCGCCGCAGGCGAAGAGCAGCCCCGCGTGCCCGGGGGCGTACGGCACGAAGAGCGACTCGCAGCCGACGATCAGCCCGTTGGGCACCCAGAGGGCGAGGTAGCAGCGGCGGCGGGCGGGGGACGACCACAGGCGCGCGTTGCCGCGCCGGGTCTCGGCGATCGACGGCCGGCCGGCGGCGCGGGGCGGGCGCCGGCCGAGGCCGAGCCGAGCGCAGAGGGCGGCGGCGAGGTGGAGCCCCGCGCCGACGAGGACGGTGCCGCGCGGCGAGAGGAGGGCCACCAGGGCCCCGCCGGACGCGAAGCCGGCGATCTGGCAGACGCCCGAGGACATGTTCGTCAGGGAGCGGCCCAGCAGGTACCGGGTGCGCGGCAGGATCTCGTCGAGGAGCCCGTGCCGCACGCCGCCGCCCAGCGATCCCGCGAGGCCCTGGGCGAGGAGGACGGCGAAGACGGCGCCGAGGGGGAGGCCGGGCACCGCGAGGACGGCGGTGCAGAGGGCGAGGAGGAGGGCGAGGCCGGCGAGCGCGGTCCTCGGCGGCAGCCGGTCGGCCGCCGAGAGCAGCGTGGTCGCGCCGAGGAGCTGGGCGAGCGAGGGGCCGAACAGGGCGAGCGCGGAGAGGAGCGGGGACCCGGTCGCCCGGAAGACGAGGGTGGCGAGGCCGAGACCGGCGACGGTCTGGGCGGCGGTCTGGGCGGAGCCGGTGAGGAACAGCGGGGTGAATCCGGGGACGCGGAACAGGGCGCGGTAGCGGGGCATGCGAGGAGCTTCGGGGAGGCCCGGCGGTGTCGGTACTGTTTCGCGCGGAGGCGAAACCGGGGGGGGCGGCGGCGTGGGCTGGTGGCGGATCGGTACGGACGCGCTCGCGGGGGGCCGGTTCCTGATCTCTCCGCTCGCCGAGGCCGTCGCGGCCCTGAAGGTCCTGCACGCGGCGGCGGGCTCCCATCCCGGCGAGCGGGCCTGGCTGGCCGAGCGGCTCCCCGCCTACCGGGAGCGCCTCGCCGCCGCACCGCTCGACGCCCTGCTGGTCCGGGCCGCCCTCGGACGCACCTGGAACGCCGACTTCCTCACGCCGACGCCGCTGGGCGACGGCGAGCGGAGCTTCGAGGAGGAGGTCGAGGCGGTGCGCGCCGTCGAACCGGGCGACGCCGTCGGCCAGTTGGCCGTCTCGCTCGGCCGGCCGGTGCCGGAGCCGCTCCGCTCGGCGCGCGATCTGCCGGAGCGGATGGCCGGGGTCCTGACCTGGGTGTGGCGGGAGACCGTCCTGCCGGAGTGGCCGCGGCGGCGCCGGGCCCTGGAAGCCGATGTGGTCGCCCGGACCGCCCGGTTGGGCCGGGGAGGCTGGGCCGCGGCGCTCGACGAGCTGTGCCCGGGCAGGACGCGCTGGCTGGGCGACGGCCGTCTCCAGGTCAGCAGCCGCGCCTATCCGCCCCGCGCGGTGGACGCCGGCCGGCTGCTCTTCGTCCCGGTGACCGCGGACACGGGGTGGGTCTCCTGGGAGGGGACGGAGCGCTTCGCCGTCGTGTACCCGTGCGCGGGCGTCCTGGCCGACCCGACGGGGCCGCTCGTGCCGCAGGCCCTCGGCGCACTGCTGGGCGGGGCGCGCGCGGAGGTCCTCGTGCGCCTCGGATCCCCGCACTCGACCAGCCAGTTGGTGGCGCTCACCGGCCAGGGTCTCGGATCGGTGGGCCGCCATCTGAAGGTGCTGCTCGACGCCGGTCTCGTACGCCGCGGGCGGGCGGGCCGGTCGGTGCTCTACGAGCGGACGGAGGCGGGCAGCGCGCTCGTCCGGGCGCCGGGCGGGGAGTGACGGAGCACGCCGGCGGCCTCCGGACGGAGCCGCCGGGACGCGGGGCGGCCCCCGTCCCGGTGCTCTTCGGGACGGGGGCCGCGGTGCGGCGCCGCGGTCAGACCGCGAGGGCCTTGATGGCGGTCGGCGCGTGGCCGGGCTCGGTCGCGAGCTCCTCGAACTCGGTGACGTCGCTCATGTCGACCGTCTTGCTCATCGCGATGTTGGTGATGCGCTCCAGGATGGCCTCGACGACGACCGGGACCTGGTGCTCGACGGCCAGCTTCTTGGCCTGCTCCAGCGCCTCGCCCAGCTTGTCCGGGTCGGTGACGCGGATGGCCTTGACGCCCAGGCCCTCGGCGACCTTGACGTGGTCGACGCCGTAGACGCCGATCTCGGGGGTGTTGATGTTCTCGAACTCCAGGTTGACCTCGAAGTTGATGCCGAGGCCGCCCTGCGCCTGACGGATCAGACCGAGGTAGGCGTTGTTCACGAGGACGTGGACGTAGGGGACCTTGTGCTGGGCGGCGACCGCCAGCTCCTCGATCATGAACTGGAAGTCGTAGTCGCCGGAGAGCGCGACGACCGGGGTCTCCGGGTCGGCGGTGGCGGCGCCGATCGCGGCCGGGATGGTCCAGCCGAGCGGGCCGGCCTGGCCGCAGTTGATCCAGTGGCGCGGCTTGTAGACGTGCAGGAACTGCGCGGCCGCGATCTGGGAGAGACCGATGGTGGTGACGTAGCGGGTCTCCGGGCCGAAGGCGCGGTTCATCTCCTCGTAGACCCGCTGCGGCTTCATCGGGATGTTCTCGAAGTGGGTGCGGCGCTGCAGGGTGGCCTTGCGCTCCTGCGCGGAGGCGGCCCAGGCGGAGAAGTCCGGCAGCGTGCCGGCGGCCTTCATCTCCTTGGCGATCTCGATGAAGAGCTCCAGCGCGGCCTTGGCGTCGGAGGCGATGCCGAAGTCGGGGGCGAAGATCTTGCCGAGCTGCGTGGGCTCGATGTCGACGTGGACGAACGTGCGGCCCTTGGTGTACGCCTCCAGGTTGTAGCCCGTGTGGCGGTTGGCCCAGCGGTTGCCGATGCCGAGGACGAAGTCCGACTCCAGGAAGGTCGCGTTGCCGTAGCGGTGCGCGGTCTGGACGCCGACCATGCCGGCCGCGAGCTCGTGGTCGTCCGGGATGGTGCCCCAGCCCATGAGGGTGGAGATGACCGGGATGCCGGTCAGCTCGGCGAACTCGACGAGCAGGTCGGAGGCGTCGGCGTTGATGATGCCGCCGCCGGCGACGATCAGCGGGCGCTCCGACTCCAGGAGGAAGCCCAGCGCCTTGGCGGCCTGCGCGCGGGTGGCCCGCGGCTTGTAGACCGGCAGCGGCTCGTAGGTCTCCGGGTCGAACTCGATCTCGGTCAGCTGGACGTCGATCGGGAGGTCGATGAGGACCGGGCCGGGACGGCCGGAGCGCATCAGGTGGAAGGCCTGCTGGAAGACGCCGGGGACCTGCGCGGCCTCCAGGACGGTCGTGGCGGCCTTGGTGACCGGCTTGGCGATGGTGGCGATGTCGACGGCCTGGAAGTCCTCCTTGTGGAGCTTCGAGACCGGGGCCTGGCCGGTGATGCAGAGGATCGGGATGGAGTCCGCGATCGCCGAGTACAGGCCGGTGATCATGTCGGTGCCGGCGGGGCCCGACGTGCCGATGCAGACGCCGATGTTGCCGGCCTTGGCGCGGGTGTAGCCCTCGGCCATGTGCGACGCGCCCTCGACGTGGCGGGCGAGGGTGTGGCCGACACCGCCCACGTTCTTGAGCTCGCGGTAGAAGGGGTTGATCGCCGCGCCGGGGACGCCGAACGCCTGGGTGACGCCTTCGCGCTTGAGGATCTCAACGGCCGCTGCGGCGGCGGTCATACGAGGCATGGGAGTGCTCCTGCTTCGGCCGGTCGGATGCGGGCGCGCGCCGTGGCTCGGGAGCCTTTCGCGGCCTGTTTCCGTAATGCGGAAATACTGTTCTGCTATACGGAAGCAATGTAGGTGGGGTCACGGAGAGCCGTCAAGGGACGTCCGCCCGGCGGAATCACCGAAGTGGCCGAAGACCTCCCCCGAGGGGGGCGATGGGTGGACGATGGGACCGAACGACAGGGGGTTGGTTGTGGGCGATTCCGTACCGGTGCGCTGCCCGGAGTGCCTGCGTACGCAGGCGTACGCGGCGCCCGTCTTCCCCTGTGCCTGCGGCAGCCCCGTCGCCCCGGCGGTGGCGGCGGGCGCGACGGCGGAGCCCATCACCCACCGGAACTGGACCGACGAATGGGTCACCGTCCGCTGCCGTGCCTGCGGCCGCGAGGACGACTGGCCCCATCCCGAACTCGGCTGCCCCTGCGGCACCGTCCTCCGCGTCCCGGTCCAGCCCCTGGCCGGAGCGGCTTCCCCTCCGGACGGTCCGAACGCTCCGGAGGTCCCGGACTCCGCACCGCCGGCCCCGGGTGCCGCACCGGACCCCGGGATCCCGTCCGCACCGCCGGCGGCGGAGACGGCACCGGGGACGGCACCGGCCGGATCCGTACCGGCGGCGACCGGGGCCGAGCCCCCGTCCGTCCCGCCGCCTCCGGCCCGCCCCGAGCAGGGCGGCACCGCTCCGGGGACCGGCCGGCACCGCGGTGCGGCGATGCCCGGGGAGCGGAGCCGCCCCCAGGGGTCCACGACCGCCGGACCGGCCTCCGGGTCCGCCTCGGGACCCACCACCGGGCCCGTCTCCGAGCACGTGGAGTCCTGGCCGGAACCGGCACACGACGGGCGCGGCCCGTCGGGCGGCCCGGAGGCTCCCGACGGCGCCGCCCCGGAGGGAGCCGACGCCGGTCCGGGCGGGAGCGCCGGACGCGCGGCCCCGTCCGGAAGGGCACGGCCGCGGCCGGTCGAGCCGGGGTCGGACTGGTTCGGCAGCGGGCCCGCCGGCGGACCCGGTACGCGGGCGGGCGGGCCCGACGCCGACGCGCCCCGGCCGGACGGCCCGGCCGCGGACCGGCCGGAGGCGGAGCGCGCCCCGGGCGCCGCGGCGCAGAGCGCGGGCCTGCCGCCCCGCATCGGCGCGTCGCAGCGGTCGTTCGCCGAGCGGTACCCCGCGCACATCCCGCCCCCGCCGACGGCCCCGCGCCCCGTCCCGGTGCGCGGCGCCTTCCGGCCCGTGACGATCCGGACCGCGCGCGACGCCGTGGCCGCGGCCGCCGGGTACCTGCGCTGGCTCGGCTTCCGGGACGTCGTGCAGCCCGAGGAGCGGCCGGCCTCCGGGGTGGACCTCCGCGCGCCCGGGCTCGTCGCCCAGGTCGACCCGAGCACCCGGCAGACGAGCCTGCGGGCGGTCGAGTGCCTCTGGCTCAACGGGCTGAGCGCCTCGGCGGTGAGCGTCTTCTTCTCGCTCGCCGGCTACACCCCGGAGGCCCGTTCCCGCGCCGCCGAGATCGGTCTGCCGCTCTTCGTGCTCGACCTCACCGGCACCCCGCAGCCGGTGAACCTCGCCGCCGACGAGCTGTCGGCGGGCGGAGCCTGACCGAAGGGAGGGCCGGTGCCCGTCCGGGCGCACCGTCCTCCTGGCGTGCCCACAAGACCTCGGCATCCGAAACCGGCCATTCACGCGTGACGATCATGTTCTGCCGGGCACAACACCCTCGGGGGTGGGTGTCATGGCGACGGGGATGTGGTGGTTCATCGGAGCGGCCTGGGCGGAACTCCTCCTGGCGGCGGCTCTGTTGCGAACCCGCAGCCGGGAAAGCGGAGCGGCGGCGGGGGACGAGGTGCCGCCGCCGCAGGCCCTCGCGCTGCTGCGGGGCGGGCGGCGGGCGGCGGTGACCGTGGCGCTCGTGGCGCTGCACCAGCGCGGCGCGGTCGCCGCCGGCCGCAAACATACGATTCGGGCCAACGGCGGACCGGGCCGCACCAGCGATCCCGTCCAGCTCGGGGTGCACGGGGCGCTCCACCGGGCCTTCGCCCTGCGGGCCCTCGCCCTGCGCCCCGAGGCGCGGCGCGCCGTGGACGCGCTCCGCGGCGAGCTGCGCGGTGCCGGGCTGCTGAGGCCGGCGGCGCGGCTCTGGGCGGCCCGGGCCCTGCTCTGCTGCGTCCCGCTGACCGTGGTGGCGGGGGCGGCGACCGGGCTCCTCGGCCCCGGGACCCCCGGGCCCTCCTCCGCGAACGTCGCCCTGGCGCTCGCGGTCGGCGTGCCGACGGTCCTCGCGGCGGTGGCGCTCCTGCGGATGCCACCCGCGACCCGGGCCGCGGGCCGGCTGCTCGACGACCTCCGCGCCCGCTACCCGCTCCCGGCCCACCGGCGCGAGGTCACCGACGGACGGCTCGTCCAGCTGTACGTGGCCCTGTACGGCGACCCCGCCCTCGCCCTCTTCCTGCCCCGCTTCTCCCGCGAGGGCGGCCTGCTCGACCGCCCGGACCGGGAGTCGGCGGCGGGGAGCACCTAGGGCCTGTCGTCACCATCCCCTCGTTGCCCGAAGGGCGGCCCTGCGGCGTCTGGTGCGTGCTCTCGGTGTGCCGGGGGGAAGTGCTCGTACGGGACGTACTCGCGCTTTCGCCCGGTGCGGCGAGAGCGCGTGCCAGGCGTCGCGGGGCAGAGGGGATGGTGACGACAGGCCCTAGGCGGCGTCCTGCCGATCAGGCCGGGCACTCCGCTCCGGGTCGGACAGGGCCCCGCGACCCGGAGCGGCCGCTCAGGCGGCATCCGGAACCGGCCGTGCGCCGGGCCGGGCCGGGGCACGGGCGGACCGTGTCCGGCGCCCCCGCGCCATACTGTCCTATGCGCATCAGAGCGGCCGCTGAGGCCGAACTCCCGCTGCTCCAGGACATCGAACGGGCGGCGGGCGAGCCGTTCCGTTCCCTCGGCATGGCGGCGATCGCCGACGACGACCCGCTGCCCCTGGACGTCCTGGAGGCGTACCGCCACGCGGGCCGGGCGTGGGTGGCGGTGGACGCGGCCGACCGTCCGGTCGCGTATCTCCTCACCGACACGGTGGACGGCTCGGCCCACATCGAGCAGGTGTCGGTGCACCCGGACGCCGCCCGCCGGGGCGTCGGCCGGGCGCTGATCGAGCACCTCGCCGCGGCCGCCCGGGGCCAGGGCCTCGCGGCCCTGACCCTGACGACGTTCACCGAGGTCCCGTGGAACGCCCCGTACTACGCGCGGCTCGGCTTCCGTCCCCTCGCCTCCTCCGACCCGGCCCTCACCGAGGGGCTCCTCGCCATCAGCCGCGCCGAGGCGGCCCACGGCCTCTCCGCCTGGCCCCGGATCTGCATGCGCCGCGAACTCCGCTGACACCGGCGCAGCCGTCCCGGGACCGCCGGGGACGGGGCGGGGGCGGCGCCGGTCCGCCGGCCGCAGGTCAGGGGGCGCCGTACCGCTCGCGCAGCTCCACCTTGCGGACCTTGCCGCTGACGGTCATGGGGAACTCGGCGAGGACCTCGACCCTGCGGGGGATCTTGTAGTGGGCGAGCCGGTCGCGGCAGAAGGCCGTGACGTCCTCCAGGGTCGGGGGGTCGGCGGGGTCGCGGGCGACGACACAGGCCAGGATCTCCTCGCCGTACCGCTCGTCGGGGATGCCGACGACCTGGACGTCCGCGATCTTGGGGTGCCCGTAGAGGAACTCCTCGATCTCGCGCGGGTACACGTTCTCGCCGCCCCGGATGATCATGTCCTTGATGCGGCCGACGATCCGGACGTAGCCGTCGGGCCGCATCACGGCCAGGTCGCCGGTGTGCATCCAGCGCCCGGCGTCGATCGCCTCCGCCGTCTTGGCGGGCTCGTCCCAGTAGCCGAGCATCACGCCGTAGCCGCGGGTGCACAGTTCCCCGGCCGTGCCGCGCTCCACGGTGAGGCCGGTGGCGGGGTCGACGACCTTCACCTCGACGTGCGGCAGGACCCGGCCGACGGTGCCGGTACGGCGCTCCAGGTCGTCGTCGCGGCGGGTCTGGGTGGAGACGGGAGAGGTCTCGGTCATGCCGTAGCAGATCGACACCTCCGCCATGTTCATCTCGGCGACCACCCGCTTCATGACCTCCACCGGGCAGGGCGAACCCGCCATGATGCCGGTGCGCAGGGTGGAGAGGTCGTACGTCGCGAAGTCGGGCAGGTTGAGCTCGGCGATGAACATCGTCGGCACCCCGTACAGCGAGGTGCACCCCTCCTCCTGCACGGCCCGCAGGGTGGCGGCGGGGTCGAAGGAGGGGGACGGGATCACGATGCAGGCGCCGTGCGAGGTGATGGCCAGGTTGCCCATGACCATGCCGAAGCAGTGGTAGAAGGGGACCGGGACGCAGACGCGGTCCTGCTCGCTGTAGGCGATCATCTCCCCGACGAAGTAACCGTTGTTGAGGATGTTGTGGTGGGAGAGGGTGGCCCCCTTGGGGAAGCCCGTCGTCCCCGACGTGTACTGGATGTTGACGGGCTCGTCGCAGGAGAGCGGCTCGGGGCGCAGGCCGCCCGCCGTACGGCCGAGGAAAGCGTCCCAGCTCGCGTCCCCGAAGTAGACCGCCTCGCGCAGCTCCGGGCACCGGGGCCTCACCTGCTCGACCATCGCCCGGTAGTCGCTCGTCTTGTGCGTGAGCGAGGCGAAGAGCAGGGTGATCCCCGCCTGGTCGAGGACGTAGGCCAGCTCGTGGGCGCGGTAGGCCGGGTTGATGGTGACCATCACGGCGCCGATGCGGGCGGTGGCGTACTGGACGAGCACCCACTCGGCGCAGTTGACCGCCCAGACGCCGACCCGGTCGCCCTTCCGCACCCCGCTGCCGAGCAGGGCGTCCGCCAGCCGGTCGACGTCGGCGGCGAACCGCGCGTACGTCCAGCGCCGGCCGGTGGGCACGTCGACCAGCGCCTCCCGGTCCGGCCAGGCGGCGACGGCCCGGTCGAGGTTGTCGCCGATGGTGTCGCCGAGGAGCGGGGTGGTCGACACCCCGTGCGCGTAGGAGAGTGCCGTGGTGCTCGGCGTCGGTCCGGTCACGACAGGTCCCCTTCCACGTACTCCCGGCCGCCGCCCTCGGCGGTGAGGCGGCGGAGTTCGACCCGGCGGATCTTGCCGGAGACGGTCTTCGGCAGCTCGGCGAACTCGATGCGCCGGACCCGCTTGTACGGGGCGAGGACCGCGCGCGAGTGGGCGAAGAGCGCCTTCGCGGTCTCCTCGTCCGGCTCCCAGCCGGCGGCGAGCACCACGTACGCCTTGGGCACCGCGAGGCGGACCGGGTCGGGCGCGGGGACGACGGCGGCCTCCGCCACCGCCTCGTGCTCCAGGAGGGCGCTCTCCAGCTCGAAGGGGCTGATCTTGTAGTCGGAGGCCTTGAAGACGTCGTCCGAGCGGCCGACGTAGAAGATGTACCCGTCCGCGTCGCGCGACCCGATGTCGCCGGTGCGGTAGTAGCCGCCCGCCATCGCCTCGGCCGTACGCTCCGGGTCGCCGTGGTAACCGGTCATCAGGCCCACCGGGTGGGCCGACAGGTCGAGACAGATCTCGCCCTCCTCCACGTCCGGGCGGCCGGTCACCGGGTCGACCAGGGTGACCCGGAAGCCGGGGCTCGGGCGCCCCATCGAGCCCTCCTTGAGCCGCTGGCCGGGGCTGTTGGAGACCTGCACGGCGGTCTCGGTCTGGCCGAAGCCGTCCCGGATGGTGACGCCCCAGGCGCGCCGCACCGACTCGATGACCTCGGGGTTGAGCGGCTCCCCGGCGGCGACGACCTCGCGCGGCGGGGTCTTCAGCTGCCCGAGGTCGGCCTGGATCAGCATCCGCCAGACCGTCGGCGGGGCGCAGAAGCTGGTGACGCCGTTCCGCTCCATCTCGTCCATCAGCCGGGCCGCGTCGAAGCGCGCGTAGTTGTGGATGAAGACGGTCGCCTCCGCGTTCCACGGCGCGAAGAGGTTCGACCAGGCGTGCTTGGCCCAGCCCGGCGAGGAGATGTTGAGGTGCACGTCGCCGGGCTGGAGGCCGATCCAGTACATCGTCGACAGGTGCCCCACCGGGTACGACAGGTGGGTGTGCTCGACGAGCTTGGGGCGGGCGGTGGTGCCGGAGGTGAAGTACAGCATGAGGGTGTCGTCGGCGAGGGTGACGCCGTCGGGCTCGAAGTCGGCGGACTCGCGGGCGGCGTGCTCGTAGCCCAGCCAGTTCACCCCGTTCCCGCCGACCGCGATCCGGGTGTAGTCCCCGGGCACGTCGTCGAACTTCGCCGCGTCCTCGCCGCGCACGATCACGTGCCGGGCGCGGCCCCGGTCGACGCGGTCGCGCAGGTCGGCGGGGCCGAGCAGCGGGGTGGCGGGGATGACGACGGCCCGCAGCTTCATCGCGGCGAGCACGGTCTCCCACAGTTCGGCCTGGTTGCCGAGCATCACGATGATCCGGTCGCCCGCGCGGACGCCCTGGGCGCGCAGCCAGTTCGCGACCCGGTTCGAGCGGGCGGACATCTCGGCGAAGGACACCTTCGTCTCCGAGCCGTCCTCCTCGACGAGGTGCAGGGCGGTCCGGTCGTTGCCCTCGGCGATGACGTCGAACCATTCGAGCGCCCAGTTGAAACGGTCCGGGCGGGGCCACGCGAAGCCCTCGTAGGCGGTCCCGTAGTCCTCGCGGTGCCGGAGCAGGAAGTCCCTGGCCTCCCTGAACCTCTCCGTCGCGCTGGTCGCGCTCGCTGCCGTCATGTGTCCTCCTCGTTGCGGGACCGGTCCCGGACATCGTGTAATCAGTGACCCAGGTCTCACTACCCCCGTTCGGGGGTGAACGCGCCGACCGGCGGCGCCCGGGACGGGGACGGTGAGCAAGGACGCCGACCGGCGGCGTCGGGGCGACGAAGGGGAGCACGGTGCGCGAGCACGTCGAATCGGTGGAGCTGCGCGGCGCGCTCCAGCGGCTGCGCCGCGCCACCGGCCTTCCGGTGGCCTTCGGGGGCCTGCTCCACGCGTCACGGGGCCTGCGGATCGACGAGCTGAACGGGGCGGTGACACCGGCGCTCCAGGGCCTGGCCGTCTCCACCGGTTCGGGCCTCGGCGGGAAGTGCCTCGCCCTCTCGCGGCCCTGCGCCGTGACGGACTACCCCTCCGCCCAGCACATCACCCACGAGTACGACGGCCCGGTCTCCGCGGAGGGGCTGCGGTCGGTGATCGCCGTGCCCGTGGTCGTCCGCCGCCAGGTCCGCGGGGTGCTCTACGGCGCGCTGCGCGACGCCGTCCCGATCGGCGAGCGGGTCTTCGACGCGGCCGTCGCCGCCGCCCGCGACGTCGAGCAGGCCCTCGCCGTCCGCGACGAGGTGCGCCGGCTCCTCGCCCCGCCCTCCCCCGGCCCGTCGTGGGAGGAGGTCCGGCAGGCCTACGGCGAGCTCCGCGAACTGGCCCCGCAGGTGGACGACCCCGCGCTGCGCGAACGCCTCCTCGCCGTCTGCGGCCGTCTGCGGACCGCTTCCGGAGCCGCCGTCCCCACCCCGGGCGTCGCCCTCACGCCCCGCGAGACCGATGTCCTGGCCGCCGTGGCCTCCGGCGCCACCAACGCCACCGCCGCCCGTCGCCTCGGCCTGCGCCCCGAGACCGTCAAGGGCTATCTCCGCTCGGCGATGCGCAAGCTCGGCGCCCACACCCGCATGGAGGCGGTGGTGGCGGCCCGGCGCGCGGGCGCACTGCCCTGAGGGGCGCCGACGGGCCTCGCCGGTCACGCCCGGGAACGCCTCGGGGATCACGCCCAGGGATCACGCCCGGGGGCCACGCCCCCGGGGGCCATGCCTTGGGGGCCACGCCCCCGGGGGCCATGCCTTGGGGGCCATGCCTTGGGGGCCATGCCTTGGGGGCCACGCCTTGGGGGCCACGCCCCCGGGGGCCATGCCTTGGGGGCCATGCCTTGGGGGCCATGCCTTGGGGGCCATGCCTTGGGGGCCATGCCTTGGGGGTCACGCCTTGGGGGTCACGCCTCGCCGGTCACCCCAGGCGGGACGCCCCGACGGTCACGCCTCGGGGGTGCCGAAGCCGATCTCGTGCGGGACGCCCTTCGTGCCCAGGACGGCGAGGGTCCGCTCGGCCTCGGCGAGCAGCTCCGCCCGCTGCCGCCTGCCGTCGGCACCGGAGGGCAGGGGCTCGAACGGCTCGATGGTCATCGTGACGCGCTCCTTGGTCTCCGCCAGGTGCCAGCGCCCGGCGACGAAGCCGTCGAGGAGGAAGACGCGGTAGGCCTGGTTCCCCTTCCAGGTGCGGCCGCGGTGGTCGGGGCTGACCACCCGGGAACGGTCGGCGTGCGACAGCAGCAGGTTGTCGAACTCGGGCAGGAACCGGGGCGGGGCCGGGGTGTCCTCGTCGGGGCGGGACCCGTCGGGCAGGTCGAAGAGCTCGGTGCCCCGTTCGCTCCGGAAGAGGGCGAGCCGGGGCCGCAGCCGCTCGAACGCCTCCTTGAGCCCGGTCAGCCCGGACCAGGTCTGCATGTCCTTCACCGAGGCCGGCCCGAAGGCGCCCAGATAGCGCAGGACCGTCTCGTCCACGTCGGCGGCCCCGGCCGGCACCCCGTCGAACCAGGCGTCGGTGGTGGTGAGCGCCACCTGCCCGGGCTTGCCCCACAGTCCCCGCGGGGTGACCTGCACCAGGGGCAGCAGGCAGCGGACCGCGAGGGTGAGGGCGAGCGGATCGGCGTCCGGCCACTCCTTCAGGAACTCCTCGCGCAGCTGCTTCGGCGTCCGGGGCCGCTCCTCCACCAGCGCCCGGCCGCGGGCCGCGAGACGGTCGAGGTCGACCCCGTCGAGGCCCCCTCGGCCCACGAACATGGCGAGCTCGCGGTCGATCGCCCCCGTCTGGGCCAGCCCCCGCAGCGCGACCGCGTCCCGCGCCGTGTGGGTGTGCACGGTGGACCGCAGGGTGACGATGCGGGCCACGGCCCGCGACTCCATGAGCGACGACAGCTCCTCGGGCCGGAAGTCCTCCAGCCGGGCGGCGAGCGCGTAGTACGGCGGCTTCGTGTTCTGCGCCTGGAGCCCGAGGAGACGGGCCACGGCCTCCTCGGCCCCGAGGGGCGCCCGGCGCAGGAGCAGCTGGCGGTCGAGCGTGGCGCGGTTCAGGGCACGCGTTCCGAGCACGGGGTGGGTCGTCTTCAAGGCCATACCGGCACGCTATCGACCCTTGAGGACAGATACGGTCCGCTATCCCGGGAAACCGGGGCCGTTCACCGGCCCGCCCCGCCCCTCATCGGTCCCCTCCGGGGCATACATCCCATCCGTCCGCTATATCCTTCGGGTGACCCAGGAGGTGCACGACGATGTCCGACCGCCGGCCCCGGGCGGCCTGGCGCCGCCACCCCGAGCCGCCGCCCGAGACCGCGTCCGCGCGACCGGCGGCGGACACGCCCAGCGTGGTCCAGGTCGGCCTCTACCGCGACGGCCGCCGCGTCGCCTCGCCCGCCACCCTCGCGGACACCTTCCGCCGCCTGCGCGAGGACCCCGCGGGCATGGCCTGGATCGGTCTCCAGCACCCCACCCACGAGGAACTCCACTCCCTCGCCGCCGAGTTCGACCTGCACGAACTCGCCGTCGAGGACGCGATGGAGGCACACCAGCGCCCCAAGCTCGAACGGTACGGCGACACCCTCTTCGTGGTCCTGCGCGCCGCCCGCTACCTCGACGCCCAGGAGGAGGTCGACTTCGGCGAACTGCACGTCTTCGTCGGCCCCGACTTCCTCATCACCGTCCGCCACGGCGCCGCCCCCGACCTCTCCGCCGTCCGCCGCCGCATGGAGGAGAACCCCGGCCTCCTCGCCCTCGGCCCCGAAGCCGTCCTCTACGCCATCCTCGACGCCGTCGTCGACGGCTACGCCCCCGTGGTCGCCGGCGTCCAGAATGACATCGACGAGATCGAGACCGAGGTCTTCGGCGGCGACCCCGCCGTCTCCCGCCGCATCTACGAACTCTCCCGCGAGATGGTCGAGTTCCAGCGCGCCACCCGCCCCCTCGTCGGCATGCTCCACGCCCTCATCGCCGGCTTCGCCAAGTACGGCACCGACGAGGAACTCCAGCGCTACCTCCGCGACGTCGCCGACCACGTCACCCACACCAGCGAACGCGTCGACGGCTTCCGCCAGGCCCTCGCCGACATCCTCACCGTCAACGCCACCCTCGTCACCCAACAGCAGAACGCCGAGATGCGCGCCCTCGCCGAAGCCGGCTTCGAACAGAACGAGGAGATCAAGAAGATCTCGGCCTGGGCGGCCATCCTCTTCGCACCCACACTCGTGGGAACTATTTACGGCATGAACTTCGAGCAGATGCCTGAGCTCAGTTGGGGCCTCGGATATCCCTTCGCGATCGGCTTGATGGGGGTGGTCTGCGTGAGTTTGTACGCTATTTTCAAGCGTCGAGACTGGCTATAGCAGGCGCCCGGCCCTACACGCACAGCACACGCGGTTTGCTTCTGCTCCTCTGCGTGAACAGCCCAATTCGGGCTCTGGGGAGCCACTGGGGAGAAGTGATGCGGGTGATCTCGTCCACCTGCCTCCGGAACGGCCCTGACCAGGACTTTTGCCCTCCTGTAAGCGCTGGGGAGAATCCGGGGAGAATCAGCCGGCGACGCAGCTCCTTCGACTGCGGCTTCGGTCCGTCTCTTCTTCCCTGCTCGACATCTCGCCAGTTGCTCCGGCCGCCTCCTGGCCGGTCACGGACAGTGACACTGGCTTCAGGGCGGAGCAACACGTCAGTTCCTCAAGGGATCCCTCGGGCGCGGTTGCCGAGGACCTGGTGCGTACCGGGAGAGGTTCCGGCGCCGTCTGCCGCTGCCCGCCGGGTAGAAGTGCCTCAGGCGTCCTCATGGTGAAGCACGGATGAGCGACGTGACCCGCAGTCAGTGCCGCGCCGGTGCCGTAGGGCCGAGGTCGGGGTGGTCCCGCAGTTCGACGGTGAGGCCTGCGGCGGTGCCCGGCTCCACCCACGACCTCGCCGCCGCCCGGACGCACGGCATCGTCGACGCCCTTGCCGATGCCGACATCAAGTGCCGGGCGGACAAGTCCTATCCGGGTGCCGGCCGGTGTGTTCGCGTCCCGTTCCGGGTCCGTCGGCTTAAGCGATGGCAGCGTCGGCACAACACCACCCACGCCCCGATCTGCTGTGCCGGCGACCAGGCCATGGCCACGCTCAAGTGCTGGCGTCCACTGCGGAAACTCTGCTGCTGTCCTGACCGCACCACGAGCATCGTGAAGGCCGTCGTCGTCCTTCACCACGCATCAGCGTGAGGTTGGAAAAGGCTCAGGGCCTCCTGGAACAGCTCTTGGCTTCAACAACCACTGAGCTACCGAGAGGCCCTGCCTTCATGCGCGCACCACCGGAAGATCACCCGGCCAGGATCCTGTTCGACCCATACGTTCCATGACCGGTTGAGACACGGCCCCTAAGTCTCCGTGCTCTTGGTGAGCACCAGGGACCACGACCCATCCGGAGTGCTGAACGCCACCTCTCCTCCGCCGCGCGCGTAGAGCTGGACACCGGAGACCTCACCGATGCCACGCTCATCGATGTCCAGGTAGACGAAGTCGCTGCCGCTGCTGTCGACGAACTCCCATTGGCCGTGGAAATCGGCGGGGTCGGTGTGCGCGTCTGTCGACAGATGAGTGGCCGTGAATGTGCCGTTGGAATCAAGCCGGATCTCGCCGCCGGTCTCCTTGTTGCGGTACAGACCGGGCAGGTCTTGGACGTCGACCTGAGCCGTGCAGCCTGCGATGAGTACCGCGGAAGCGGCCAGGGCAGCGGCGAACCGACGTCCACTCGCCAGCTTGCCCACTACGGCCCCAGCGTCACGTTGAACTCGATGACCATGGTCATGGTCGACCCCGGCCCTGAGTCGCCGCTGACCCAGTCGATCAACCCGTTGATGGCCTTACCGGCGGTGTCCTTGTACCAGTCCTGGTACCCGATGACAGGCGGGCGGGTCGCGGACTCAATGCTCTGCGCGCTAAACGCCGTGTACCGCCACACCACGCTGCCGTCCGCGTTCTTCCGGATGGGGGTCATCCGGATCTGCTGTGAGCCCAGGAACGCGTACGCGAAGTTTCCGGTGTACCCGGTCAGGAGCCCGTCTCCTGGTTGCGTGGCATGGATGTCTCTGAGCCACTTCAGGCCCTGGAAGCCGGCGAGGCTGTAGTCGTACATGTACGTGTGACCCAGCTCGTAGTTCCCGGCCCGCACCCGATCAGCAAAGTAGCCGAGGGCCTCACTGGTCCAGGGATGCTCCCGGTAGAGCTTGGTGAACCCGTCGTCCGGGCCGAAGCACTGGGAACGGTCGCCGCCCCCCGTGAGCCAGCTCCACCCCAGCTCAAACGGGTTATTGCCGTTTCCGGACGGGATGGGCTTGCCGAACGGCGTCAGACAGCTCTCGGCTCCGGCCGGAAGGCCGTTCCCGCTGCCGATGGGAACGGAAGCATTGTCGATCGCCTTCTGGATCGCCTCACGCACCGCGGCCTGGGCAACAAGAATGTAGGCCTGGGTTGCGGCCTGCGCGGCGGCGACGGCGTCCTTGCCGGCTTCGAGTGCCTGCTTGCGGGCTACCGTTGCCGAGATCGCGGCGTCCGTGGCGTAGCGCGCGGCGATCTCAGCGGACCGCACGGCTCGCGTCGCGGCCTTGCGTGCCACGCTGCTCGCCTTGACTGCCGCGGCGGCCGCGTTGCTCGCGGTCTGGGCGGACTTCGCCGCTTCGGCCGCGGACGTCTCGGCGGCGTCGGCGTTGTCACGTGCTTCCTGCGCAGAGTTCTCCGCATCCGCGGCATAACCCTTGGCGAGGTCGGCCCACTCGAGCGCTTTGTCAGCGGCCTGGCGTGCGAGGGCGGCAGCCTCGGAGGCGCGGGCCGCGTCCTCCTGCGCATTCGCCGCGATCTTGGCCGCGCGTGCGATCGACGCACGGACCGCGCTGATGTGCGTGGCGCGATCGTGGTCGATCCGCGCGAGGTCGTACTGAGTGGTTGAGATGAACTGGCGGAGCATGAAGGTGTCGCCCTCGAGCGCGATCTGCGCCGCCGCCTTGGTGTAAGGGCCTCCGCTTGCGAGCAGTGCGGAAGCGGCCACCCGGTCATCCTCGCGTACGGCCGCCTCGCGACCGACCCACAGGAAGGTGTGCAGGGCCTCGGCGGTCCCCGCGTCCAGAGCGGCCGATGCCTCGCTTCGCACCCTCGTGCCGCTGCTGGGGTCGGCCAGGATCCTGGCCACCTCGACCCGGTTGTCTTCAGCGCCCGCCTCGACCGCTCCGGTCTCCAGGAACGCCTTGATCTTGGCGTGGTCCTCGGTCTTCAGGGCCGCCGCGGCCGCCGTCGCCACGGCCTCCGTCGACGTCGCGGCGACCGCCCCGACGTTCTCGACGTTGTCCTGCTGCAGCGCGAGGACGCGGTCGGTCGAGATCCAGTTGACGACGTCCTGGTCCGAACCGGCCAGCGCGTACTCCGCTGCCTGACGGGTCCAGGTCCCCGAGCCCTCCAAGAGGCGGACCGCCGCCTTGCGCCCGGCCGCCGCGGCCTGCTCGATGGTTCCGTTCTGCAGCGCTGATTCCGCAGCGCTGATGAGTACCAGGAGCTCTTCGGAGAGGCGTGCTTCCTGGGTCCGCTCCCGGTTGAACCGTTCGAGCTCGTTCAACTCCGCACTCGCCGCGAGCCGTGCCTGCTCGATCGCCTCGCTGGTCTCCTCGGCCAGACTGTCAGCCTCGGCCTGGCGGGCCAGCGCTTCGACATCCCCCGCCTTGGCGACCGCGTCGGCGGCGGCGTTCGCCGCCTCGACAGCGGCGTCGGCAGCCAGCGTGGACCGGTTGGCGTAGTCGACCGCCTCACCGGCGTGGGCGGCCGCTTCCTTGGCCGCGGCCGCGGCCTTCTCGGCGTGATCGGCGGCGCTGTTGGCCGCGTCACGCGCCGTGCGGGCAGCGACGGCCGCCTGCCCGGCCAGGTTCCGCGCCCTGCCCGCCGCCGTGGTCGCCACGGCCGCGGCGGCATCCGCTTCGGCGGCGGCCTGCTTCGCGGCAGCGGCCTCGGACTTGGCTGCTCCGGTGGCCACGGCCGCGTCGGCCGCCGCGGCGGCGGCGGCGGCCGCGTTGACCGCCGAGTTGCGGGCGGCGTCGCCCGCCCGCACCGCCGCGTCGGAAGCCAAGGCCGCGAGGTCCGCCTTGGCGGCCACCGTGCGCACGAAGCTCACCAGCTTCAGGCACACGTCCGCCGCCGCGGTGGCCGCGCCCGCCATCGCCCTGTCCTTGGAAGCGGCGATCGCCGCACGGTACGCATTCGCCGCAGCGCGTCCCGCCGATGCCGCTGCCGCGGCAGCGGCATTGGCGGCAGCCACCGAACGCTGTGCGGCGGACTGTGCCGTCCGTGAGGCCGCCACCGCGGTCGACGCGGCCGTGGCCGCGCCCTTGGCCGCCTGCGCGGCCTTCCCCGCCGCCTTGGCCGAGCGTGCGACATCCTGCTCGGCGGCCAAGGCCTCGGCCTTGGCTTCCAGTGCCGAGGCTTTCGCCTTCTCGGAAGCCTTGACTGCCTGCTCGGACAGCTCGACAGCCTCATCGGTCTTCTGACCGGCGCGGCGTGCTTCCTTCTCCACGGTGTCGACCAACTGCTGGATCGTGGCCGATTCCTCGTCGCGTGCCCGGGCGATGTACTGACCCGTCTCCAGGAACCACCGGATGGCCCTGGCCGACCCGTCGTTCATGGCCCGACTCGCGTAGTCAGCCACCTGTGGTGACGCTGAGGCGAGGATGGTCATCACCTGCACACGGTCGTCCTCCTGCTGCGCGGTGAACCGCCCGTCACTGAGGAAGGCGCGCAACGCGAAGGGGGAATCGGCCGCCAGCGCGGCGGATGCATCACGCTTCACAGCCTTGGCACCGTGGGCCTGGACCGTACTCACGGCCACCCTGAGATCCTCGTCCACGGCAGTCTGGAAACCGCCCTGGAGGAGGGTCTCGACCGCTGCGTCCCCGCTGGACAACGCCGCACCGATGGCGTTGCGCGTCGCCAAGCCCGCTGTGGCCAGGGACTCCGCGAGCGCGAACCTGTTGTCCTCGGCCCAGGCCACGGGTGCCTTCTGAGCGAGGAACTCCGTTATGTCCGCGGCGGATCCCGCCAGCGCCGCAGACGCCGCGGTGCGGACGGCCCGGCGGCCCGATCGGTACGCCCAGACCACCCTGCCGCGATCGGTATCCGGAAGTCCAGATCCCTCGGGCACCGCCGGCGTGCCACCCGAACCGCTCGCCGCGTACGCCGGGCGCGTGCCGAACATACCGGTGGACAGCACGCTGCCGGCCGCTACCCCGGTGAAAATGGCCAGCGTCTGACGCCTACTCAACACCCGCCGTGATTGCTGTGACATCACGACTCCTTTCCACTCTCACTGTGTCTATCCGACCCGCACTCGCCCCGATGGCGCGGCACGGTGCCGCCCGCCGCGTCGCCGAGACAGATGCGCAAATAGCGCGCAGATGCTGTCCGGGCGTCGAGGCAGCATGATCCCAACATCCATTCAGTTAAACGTCAATTGGCTAGCAATGCGAGGTGCAGCTCTACGGTTTAATCTGTGGCAATTGTTCCGTTTTCTCGGGTTATCCACTCCACCATTCATGATGGATCGCAAAGCGCGATCCATCCAGCAAATTGGAAATTTCGACTCCAAACATCTCCCGATAGAATTTCCATTCGCGCACCAAAGCCCACACGTCCATGAAGGTCACGCCTCACACTTTGCACAGGTCCTTCACGAACATCCCTACAACCTTCGTGCAACTGGCTGTTTCAGCGGGCGAATTCGCCAACCCTGCATAGCTGCTTCCGGTTTGCCCTGTTGGACATGTGGAGGGATTGAGCTCTTGAATGAGGCGCCGCAGAAAGCCGCTTCAGCTCGCCTGGATGAATTCGCACGCCTCGCCAGGTGGGCCGAAACGGCCTGCGCGGAAATTTCGGCAGCCGTCATCCCGGCTGCTTCCAGGACTTGCTCGCATTTCCCTGAAACGGCGTAGAGGCACCCGGTCGGGGCGCGTCGCTATGCAGAGAAGAAGGGGATGAGGCACCTGATCTGTAAGAGGGAACTGCACATGAAACTCGTCACTCGCATCATTGCGACGGCATGTACCGCCGGCCTGGCGGCCGTGCTGTGGACGACTTCGTCGGCGGGCCGACCGGCGGGGAACACGGACCCTGTGGCCGACGCGGCACCCGGATATGCCGTGGAGGAATACAACTACCCGAACGCGGACAAGATCCTCGCCGAGAAGAACATCGTCCTGAAGCGGGGCGACGGGCACATCGTGCTGGCCGACTGCGCCAGTGAGACCGGACTGCTCGAGGTCTGGGCCCGCAGCAAGGACAAGATCTGTTTCAAGGTCACCGGGAACAGCGGCTGGCTGACGCTTGAGATCCCCGCCGTGTACGCCGTCAAGGGCAGCGTCGACCAGAGCGCCCAGGTCGACATGACGGTCGGCACGGAGGAGAAGTCCTTCGACGTTGCCAAGAACACCTGGACCGCGGTCGGCGAGAGTGCCGACCCCGAGGGTCGCGACCACATGCTCGTCGAGATCCGCACCTCCAAGTAGGAACGTCAGACCACCTGTTCACCCCTTGGATCCCGCAGCAAGGAAACAACTCATGCAGCACTCCCGAGGTCTCCGCCTGGCCACGCTCGGCGCAGCCCTGATAGCGGCTCCGCTGGCGCTGTGCGCCCCACCCGCCTCCGCAGTCACCGGCACGCCTGTCGCCGACTCCGACACCACCTACGCCTATACGGCCCAGATCACCGTCGGCCCGCACGACCGCGGCTGCTCCGCCGTCCTCGTGGACGCCGAGTGGCTGCTGACCGCCGCGAGTTGCTTCGCCGCCGACCCGGCCGCTTCGCTCGCCGTCCCGGCCGGAGCCCCGCAGAAGAGCACCACCGCGATCATCGGCCGCTCCGATCTGTCCGGCACCCAGGGCGCCGAGCGGCGCGTGGTCGAACTCGTCCCGCGTACCGACCGTGATGTCGTCCTGGCCCGCCTCAACAGGCCGGTCACAGGCGTCACTCCGGTGACGCTCGCCGCGTCCGCACCGGCAGCGGGTGAAGAGCTGAAGTTCGCCGGTTACGGCCGTAACAAGACCGAGTGGGCACCGCTCAGGCTGCACACCGCCGCCTACACCGTCGACTCGGCGGCCGCCACCTCCGCGACCGTCACCGGCAAGGACGGCGCGGCCGCCTGCATGGGCGACGCAGGTGGCCCCGTCGTACGCGCCGGCCAACTCGCCGGCCTCAGCAGCCAGTCCTCGCAGGGGGGTTGCTACGGCATCGACCCCGCGCAGACCTCCACGGCCGGCGTCATCTCCCGTGTCGACGACCTCAAGTCCTGGATCGACGGCAAGGTCGGTGCCACCCGGATCGTGGACTTCAACGGTGACGGTCTCGAGGACATCGCGATCGCCGACCCGGCCGGCACGGTCGGCACCAACACCACCGCGGGTCTGGTGCGGATCGTGTACGGCGGAGGCAAGGGCGTCGCCGAGATCAACCAGGACCTCGACTGGGTGGCGGGGGGTGCCGAACCGGGTGACTGGTTCGGTGACTCCATCGACACCGTCGACTGGAACGAGGACGGCTACACGGACCTCGTCGTCGGCACCACCCTCGAGGACGTGGGCACCGCCGCCGACGCGGGCTTCTTCGACATCCTGTACGGCGCCCCGGGCGGTATGGGCACCGGCGCGCTGAAGAGCACCCACTTCGAGCAGGGTGCGGGTGACGGAGCGATCAAGGCCGCCACGCCCGAGGCGGGCGACCGGATGGGCGACAACGTCGTGGCCGGCACCACCGCCGCGGGCGAGCCCTACATCGTGGTCGCGGCGCCCGGCGAGAAGGTGGGCACGGTCGCCAAGGCCGGTGCGGCCTTCTACCTGCGCGGCTCCGTCAACGTCGCGATCCACCAGGACAAGGCCGACGTCCCCGGTGCGGCCGAGGCGAACGACGGCTTCGGCACGTCTCTGGCCGCCGACTCCAACCACATCGCGATCGGCGCACCCAATGAGGTCATCGGTGGCGACGCCGCCGCAGGCAACCTCGCGGTGTTCAGCCACACCCTGCACGCCGACGGTCACCCCAAGCCGCTGTTCGGCCTCGACCAGGACCTCGACACCGTCTCCGGCGGCGCCGAGGCGAACGA
The DNA here is from genome assembly GCF_055584185.1 of Streptomyces sp. NPDC104202. Taxonomy (NCBI): domain Bacteria; kingdom Bacillati; phylum Actinomycetota; class Actinomycetes; order Kitasatosporales; family Streptomycetaceae; genus Streptomyces; species Streptomyces sp. NPDC104202. The sequence goes on from NZ_JBVJMN010000018.1 coordinate 80,962, forward strand.
CGACTTCGCCTGGTCGCTCTCCCTGACCGACTACCGCCCCTCGGGCTCGGCCACCGCCAACGAGTCGATCCTGGCGATCGGTTCGCCCGGTGAGGCCATGTCCACGGACGGCGGCGCCACACAGAAGGCCGACGCGGGCCGCGTCGTGGTCGGCCGCGTGACCGCCGCGGGCGCGTGGAGCGAGACGCGTCAGCTGTGGCAGGGCACCGCCGACGACGACGTCTCCGGCACCGCCGAAGCCGGCGACCGCATGGGCGAGAGCCTGACCGCCGTCAACACCGCACCCCGTGCCGTGAGCACCGGCGCCACCATGCGCCTCGCCGTCGGCACCCCCGGTGAGGCCCTCGGCACCACCGCGAACGCCGGCGCCATCCACACCTTCTCCCTGGTCGCGGCGGCCGGCACCAACGACCGCTGGATCGAGGTCGGAGACGGCGACGGCATCCCCGGGACCCCGGGCGCCAACCAGTACCTGGGCCGCAACATCCACTACACCGGCACCAAGCTCTACGTCGGCATGCCCTACGGACCCGGCCTCGGCGCCCTGTACGCCCTGCCCATGTCCAACACCATCATCGGCGGAACAGTCGCACCGGTAACCGTGTACAAGCCGGGCACCGGCGGCCTGCCCAACGTCGGCACTCGATTCGGCGCGCAAGCCCGCTGATGTAGGCGTCCGCCGCTGGACAGCCAACCTGTAGGCGTCACACTGGCTGTCCAGCGGCCCCGCGAGGACGTGGGCCGGCAACGGCGCAACTGCCGAAGGACTCAGGGTCGATTCCCCTTTTGCGGCCATCAGCGCGGGCATCGCGATCAATAAGGATCTTCAGCGTGGTCACCGATCGGGTGACGGCCGAAGGTAGATGACAGGCGAGGCCTTCGGGGCAGTGGTTCGAGTTGCTTGACGTCTCAACCGCTTTGCCCGGAGGCCTCGTTGGCGTCCATCCTGCCGCACTCGACCTGCCGCATGCGCTTGTGGAGTGGGTCACGATGCTGATCGTCACCCGCGAGGGTGACCGCCGCTGCAAACGCCTACGCCGGGGCCGGCGGCACGTTCCAGGTGCCGTTCAAACGCCACCTCGGAAGACTCTCACCGTCAGACAAGCAGCCGTCAACCAAGCTCATGCCCGACTCCGCTTCCCCGTCGAGCGAGCCTTCGCCCGGCTCAAGGCCTGGCGGATTGCCGACCGGAAACTGCCAGGACAGTCTCGCTGCCCGGGCTGTGATCCGCCCCGACCCATGGGACGCCGCCGTGACCTCGCATCCTGCGCAGGGACTCCATTCGCCAGATCCAGTCGCAGGGAGCGCTTTGGTCCGCGTCGTCGGTTGCCGTCCCTGTGAACGAGCAGCCGCACCCGATCGCGATCTACCGCCGACCGAACAGCGGCCACCTGCCCCACTGCCACTACGTCGCGTAGCCTGACACGGCACGCGGATCACGGTCCCGACCAGCGGTGATTCTCCTTAAGAGGCAGCCTCCGCTGGGGAGAATCCGGGGAGAATGAAGCCCCGTTGGGGAGCGTCTGGGGAGAATCGGCCGCGTAGATCGGCGTCATCATGAAAGCCAGCGAAACGGGCAAAGCCCCAGGTCAGCACACCTCCTGCAAGGATCTGCGCAGGTCAGCGCAACGAGGGCGACGACTTCAAGAAGATCTCGGCCTGGGCGGCCATTCTCTTAGCACCCACACTCGTGGGAACGATCTACGGCATGAACGTCGACCACATGCCGGAACTGCACTGGGCGGGCGGGTATCCGTTCGCGGTGGTGCTGATGGCGGTGGTGTGCGTGAGTCTGTGCGTGGTGTTCAAGAAGAAGGACTGGCTGTAGACCACGCAACGGAACCGTGGGTCGACCCGGCTCCCGCGAGGACGCGACTCTGCCGCCCTCTGCGCCTCGGACGAACGTCGCGCGGTGTCGCGGTCAGCGGGGCGGGTCCAACTCGGCGGCCAGGCGGTCGCGTTCGACCGCGCCCATCCTGCTGAAGAGGTCCAAGGCCCGTCGCAGGAGGCCGACGGCGAGATCGGGTTCGCCGTGGGCCCGGGCGCAGCGGCCGAGCCCGGCCAGGGCTCTGGCCTCTTCCAGGGGGCTGCCGACGTCCCGGGCGAGGACGGCCGCCTCACGGTGGGCGTCCTCGGCCGCTCCGTCTTCCAGGGTGAGCCGGACGTCGCCCAGGTCGTTGAGCAGTGCGGCACGACCCTGGCGGTCACCGATCTGCTCGGAGAGGTGGTAGGCGGCCGACAGATCTCGTAACGCCGCATCGGCACGCCCTTCCTTCGCGTGTACGGCCGCTCCCGCCCGGAGGGCGGTCGCCCGGCCGCGTCGGTCCCCGAGGTCGGTGGCGATGGCGAGCGAATCCGCCGCCGCGGCGGCCGCGCCCGGCGTGTCTCCGAGAGCGATCCGCACGAACGCGAGGTGGTGCAGAGCGTGCCCCTGAGCCCTCCGGTCACCGAGCACACGTGCCGTGCCCAGGGCTTCCTCGTGTGCCTCGGCGGCCTCCGTCAGGCGGCCGGCGCACCGCCGGACGGCTCCGAGGTAGTTAAGGCTGTACACCTGCCCGCGTCGGTCGCGCAGCTCGCGGGCGGACTCGAGCGCCTCGGACTGCAGGCTCTCGGCCTCCGCGAGGTCTCCCCTCAGCAGTCGCAGCGACCCCAGGGCGTTTCTGATGTAGACGGCCCCGCGCCGGTCGCCGACCTCCGTCGCCAAGTCGAGTGCCTGGCGCATACGGGGCTCCGCGTCGGCATAGCGGCCCGTCTGCCGCAGCACCACGCCGAGGTTGTTCAGGGCGGTGGCCCGGCCTCGCGCGTCGCCCACGGCCTCGAAGAGCTCGATCGATTCACGCAGGGCCGCTTCGGAGGGGGCGTAGTCGCCCGTCAGCCGCAGGACGACCCCGAGGTAGTTCAGACCGCCGGCCGCGCCGGCGCGGTCGTCCAGTTCGCGGCAGATGACCAAGGCCCGTTCGTGGGCTTCCACCGTGGCGGGGTAGTCACCGGTCTGCCCGTACACGGCGCCGAGATCATTGAGCGCCCGCGCCTCGTTCTTGCGGTCGCCGAGGGAATGGTGGATCTCCATGGCCCGGACGAGATCCTGGGCCGCCCCACCGTAGTCCCCGGTCAGGCGGCGTACCAGGGCCAGGTCGCCCAGCGCGGCGGCCCTGCCCGGACCGTCCTCCGCTCCGGCGGCGCAGTCCGCAGCCGTCCGGTGCAGCGCGATCGCCTGCTCCCACGGCCCGACCAGGCGCAGGAATCCGGCCAGGGACCGTGCGAGGGCCACTACCCGGGCCCCGCGGCCGTGATCGGCGCAGAACCGCGCGCAGGCCAGGAGGTTGGCGGTCTCCGCCTCCAACCAGGTCATCACCTCGGAACGCTCGGCCCGGTGGGCCGAGGCGTCGGACGGCTGCTGCCCGGTGACGACCGCCGACGCCTCTGCCGCACGCTCCTCGTAGTGGTCGAAGAGCCTTTCGAGGGCGGCTTCCTTCTCGGGCGCGGGATCGGCTTCCGCGAGGGTGCCGGCGAAGTCCCTCATCAGGTCGTGCATCCGGTAGCGGCCGGGAGCGGACTCGATGACCAGGTGTTCGTCGTAGAGCGCCTCCAGCAGTTCACCGGCCTCGATCGGGTCGAGATCGTGGAGGGCGGCGGCGGTCTCGGCGCTGTACTCGCTGCCGGGATGCAGGCTCAGCAGGCGGAAGAACCTCTGCCGGTCGGCGTCGAGATCCCGGTACGAGAGCTCGAACGCCGTGGCCACCGCGATGTTCCCCGCGTGGAGCCGTGCCAGCCGTCGGCGGGTTGCGGTCAACGACCGGGTCAAGTGGGTGAACGACCACGAAGGATGGTTGCGCATCCGGCCCGCTACCAGCCCGATGGCCAGGGGAAGTTGTCCGCAGAGCTGGACCACTTCCTCGGCCGCCGCCGTCTCGGCCGCCCCCTCGGGCCTACGGCGGGACAGCCGGCACAGCATGGCCACGGCGTCCGCCCGGCTCAGCGTGTCCAGCGCCAGCACCACCGTGTCGGGCAGTGCCGTCAGTCTGCGACGGCTCGTGATGAGGACCAGGCATTCGGCCGCATTGGGCAGCAGGGGTTCGACCTGCTCCTGGTCCACCGCGTCGTCGAGGATGAGGAGCACCCGTTTCCCGGCCAGCCTGTCCCTCCACATGGCCGCCCTGGCGTCGAGCGTGGACAGGGGATCGGTGCCGTTGGGGATCAGCTCCTGGGCCACTCCGTTCGCGGCCAGGAGGGAGGCGAGCGCATCAGAGGGGTCCACGGGGGACTGGCCGGGCGTGTGACCGTGCAGCGGCAGAAACAGCTGACCGTCCGGGAAGCGCTCCGCCAACCGGTGGGCGGCGTGTACGGCGAGCGCCGTCTTGCCCACTCCGGGCATGCCGCCGATCGCGTGGATGTCGATGACCTGACGCGTCTCGGAGGACGCGAGAACCGACTCGGTCAGCTGTGCCAGTTCACGGCTACGGCCGACGAAGTTCGTCAGATCCCTTGGGAGAGTACGCATTGCCGCCGCCGGAGTCGCTCGGAGTCTAGTTACGTGGCCTCTCCACGAATATGCCACACTCCGTCGCGGCACGTGGTGCGCGTCCAGGACTGCGGCAGCACTGCTGTCCTCCAGAACTCCGCTCACAGGTACGGCAGTCAGGCGTCCCGGGTAGTTCACGGGATCCACCACCACCACGCCCAGGAGGACGGTTCCGACGGTCTCCCCGTCGCGTTGGCCACAGACGGGCCCTCCCGAGACTCCCGACCAGAGGGAATCCCCGGCGGCGGAGCGGGCGGGTGCGGACTCCGTGATCAGGTGGAGGCGGCCGGAGCGGGCACCGCTGAGCGGATTGACCACGGCGGCCACGTGGTCGGCGTCGGTGTCGGTGCGCATGTCCGACGCACGGGGAAAGCCGGCCACCTGCACCCGGATCCCCGGCTCGTCACCCTCCAGGCTGCCCCAGACCACGGGGTGGACCCCGGGCGGCGGCTCCCAGCCGGGAGCGGTGATCTCGACGAGCGCCGCGTCGACTCCGCTCTCCGGCCCGTCGTACCGCACCCACACCGGACGGGCCGCGAGTGGTGCGTCACCATCCGGCGAACCGTGCAGGAAGCGGACCTCGAGCGTCGACTCGACGTCTCCGTCCGCACGGCGCACGACGTGTGCGGCGGTCAGGACGAGCCGGTCGGAGACTAGGTAGCCGCTCCCCCGGCGCCGGGATGCCCAGACCTCGACGAGCCGGCCGCGCTCCACGGGGCGTTCAGATCCTCTCGCCGGTCGACCAGCGCGCAGCCGACACCTCGGCGTTCGCCCCGGTCGTGCCGTCCTTGGGATTCAGGACGAGAGTCACCCGGTGGCCGCTGCCGCTGCTCTGCTCCTTCTTCCCGCCGAGTGAGACGACGCCCCAACGCAGTGACCCGTCGACGCCACCGGTGCGGCGGAGATCGACCTGGAACTCCATTTCGATCGGCCCCAACTCGAAGCGAATCCGGCTCTCCGCGCCCTCCTCCATGGCGGCTTCGAGTTCGACGCGCAGCTGCTGCACGGCCTCAGCAAGTCCGATCCATGCGCTGTCCATGATCCCCCCCGATCACTTGGCCAGCGTGCAAGTTATCTCAGCAACTACTCTTTGCACAGCGATATCTGAGTAGCTCTCAGGCATGACTTTCGGTCAGTGCGCGCCCGCCCGGCACGGTGCCGCCCGCGCGCCCACGACCGCCGGAGTGGATTCTCAGCGGCGGCACCCGGTCGCTCCTCTCGCGCCGCCTCGGACTCCAGTCGATTCCGGACATTCACGGTGCCTCTCAGGCCAGACGCTGACGCTCTGGCCGGACATGGTGCGAGCGGTGCCAGACTGGCCGCGTCGATGGTGTGGTGTTCGCATCTTCTCGGAGGTGTCACAGCGTGGCGTTCGATGCCCAGGAACCCTCCCCCGTCATGCGGTCCGCGGTGCGGGAGACGTACGGCCCCGCCGATCTGAGCGCGGAGCCGATCTTCGCCGGTGGGTTCATCAACTTCGGATACTGGCGCGGAATCGACGTGAACGCCCCGCTCAGCGAGGCGGATCGCATTCGCAGCCAACAGGACCTCTACCGGCACATCTGGGACGCCGCGGCACCGATGGAGCAGCTGCGACTCCTCGAAGTGGGATGCGGGCTCGGCATGGGCTGCGCGCTGGCTCTGCACGAACGGGGTCCGGCAGAGGTCACGGGCATGGACATCCACTCCGCCCAACTGACGAGGGCCCAAGAGGCGCACGCCGCTCTCCTGAAGCAGATGCCGGGACGGCTGAGATTCGTCCAGGGAGCGGCGGAGCGCATGCCCTTCCCGGACGCCGAGTTCGACGTCGTCGTGAGCGTGGAGGCCGCGCAGCACTTCCCCGACCTGGGGGCCTTCGCGGCCGAGACGGCGCGTGTGCTGCGTCCGCGGGGACGGGTCGCCGTCGCCAGCTTCTTCACCGCAGGGGACGACGCGCCCGGCCAGGGACAGGCCCTCTCACGGTTGCTGGACACCTACGCGAACGGCCTGGACATCGCACGCCCCGTGACGGCCCTCACGGACGCGCTCACGGCTTCGGGGCTCTCGGACGTACGGGTCGAGTCGCTGGGTCCGCAGGTCTGGGCGGGCTGGGACGCCTGGTTGTCCCGCGTGTGCGCCCCGGACTCCTGGGCGCGGAACTTCCTGAGGGCCTATGAGCGGCAGATCCTCGACTACTACCTCATCACCGCGCGACGCCGCTGAATGGGGCACCGCCGCAGGCGGCCGTACGCCGTCGCCCCATGGAAGCCGTGCGGCATGAAGCCCCGGCCGGCCGTGCCGCCGGATCTGTCCGTGCTCACGCGCCCCTACAACCGGCCCGGTCCGCCGCTGGGCCGACCGGGGAAAGCGGCCGCCGGCTCGGGGCGGCGGGGCGGCTCGTCGTCCGTGCGGAGCGGGACGCGGGTTTGACCTCGGGGGACGGAGGGGACCGCGGGGACCGGTGGGGTGGTGGTGGATAGGCTGGCCGGGCTCCGGAGGGCCGGGGTGGGATGTCACTTGGGGTGGGGAATGGCGAAGCACCGGTTGTCCAGAAGAGGGCGCTACGTGGCGATGGCGGCGACGGGCGTCGTGGTCGTGGCGGGGGCGGGGGTGGCCGCGCAGGTGTCGACGGCGGCCACGGCGTGGCCGGCGCAGAGGACGTTCACGGGCCGGGCGTTCGACGCCTGCACGGCACCCTCGTCGGCGGCGATGACGGCGTGGCGGAAGGACGGGTACTACGGCGGCATCGCGGTCTACATCGGCGGGAAGAACCGCGGGTGCGCGCAGCCGAACCTGACCAGGACGTGGGTGAAGTCGGTCGACACCATGGGCTGGCGGATCATCCCGCTCTACGTCGGCGCGCAGCCGCCGTGCCAGAAGAGCGGGAACAAGGAGAGGTTCACGGCGGCCACCGCGGCCTCCGTCGGGGCGAGCAACGCCAACGACGCGGTCGCCAGGGCGGCGGCGCTCGGCATGAAGCCGGGCAGCCCCGTCTACCTGAACATGGAGCCGTACGACGTCACCGACAAGGCGTGCAACGACGCCACGCTGACCTATGTGCGGTCCTTCACCAAGACCCTGCGCGCCAAGACCTACCGCGCCGGGCTCTACGGCTTCAGCAGCTCCAGCGCCAAGGCGGTCGCCACGGCCAAGGACCGCACGGACCTGCCGGGCAACCTCTGGTACGCCCTGTGGAACGGCCAGGAGACGACCACCAGGGACTGGCCCTGGGACCCGAAGCTGTACACCGACCACAGCCGCGGGCACCAGTACAAGGCCAACAGCAAGGAGACCCGCGGCGGTCACACCATCAACGTCGACCGCAACGCCTGGGACGCCCCGGTCGCCCTCGTCGGCTGACGGCCGCGCCTGCTCCGTATCGCCTGTCGGCCGCCCTCCCCGGGGGCGGCCGTCGTCGTTCCTATGGCAAGGCGCGCCACATTGCGCCCCGGGGAAGTGGGGGAACGCCCTGTGTTCGGGGCCACGGAGGGTCACCAGGATGTGCGCATCCCCACCCCCATCTGGAGACGCGCATGAAGATCAGACAGCTTGTCGTGGCCGTCCTGGCGACGGCCGGAATCGCGGGATCGACGGTCGGCGGAGCGACCGCCGCCGTGCCGGCGCCGACCCCGGGACCGCTGCAGCGGTACAGCATCGACGCGGCGTACGTGAGCGGCCTGTCGTCCGGCGGGTTCATGGCCAACCAGATGCACGTCGCCTACTCCGACGTGTTCCGGGGCGCGGGGATCTTCTCGGCCGGCGCCTACGACTGCGCGCAGAACAGCCTCAACACGGCGCTGTACGGGTGCATGGACACGCTGACGGCCCGCAGGACCCCGGCTCAGCTGGAGCAGTTGACCCGGGACCGGGCCGCGGCCGGGAAGGTCGATCCGGTGGCCAACCTGGCGGGCGACAAGGTGTGGCTGTTCCACGGAACCAGCGACACCACGGTCAAGCAGGCGGTCAACGACGACCTGGCGACGTACTACCGCGACCTCGGCGCGGACGTCGTCTACGCGAAGACGTCGGCCGCCGGCCACGCCTGGGTCAGCCCGATCGGCCCCAACTCCTGTTCCTCCACGGACTCGCCGTACGTCAACAACTGCGGCGGCGACCCGGTGAAGGACATGCTGACCCATCTGTTCGGGGCCGTGGCGCCGGCGAGCTCCTCGCCCCTGACCGGGAAGCTGGTCCGGTTCGACCAGAGCGCGTACGCCCCCGGCGGCAGCCCGAGCGCGATCAGCCTGGGGAACGAGGGGTTCGCGTACGTGCCGGTGAGCTGCCAGAACGGCGCGTCCTGCAAGCTGATGGTGACGCTCCACGGCTGCTACCAGTACTTCGGCCTGGTGGGCGACGCCCTCATGGACAAGGGCTATCTGAACGAGTACGCCGACACCAACGACATGATCGTGCTCTATCCGCAGACCACCACCATGTCCGGCAACCCGCGCGGGTGCTGGGACTGGTGGGGGTACAAGTCCGCCGACTACGCCCAGAAGAGCGGTCCGCAGATGACGGCCGTGATGAACATGGCCCGGGCGCTCGGCGCCGGCGCCGCGGACGCACCCGGCCTGCCGGCCCCGACGGGACTGACCGCCGCCGCCACGACGGGCACCACCGCGGCATTGAGCTGGAACGCCGTCCCGGGCGCCGCCTCGTACCAGGTGTACCGGAACGGCACGCGGGTCGACACCGCGCCGGTCACGGCCACCTCGTACACCGACACTGGTCTGACCGCGGGGACGACCTACGGCTACTCCGTCGCGGCCGTCGACGCGGCCGGGGCGGCGGGCGCCAGGTCGGGGACGGTCAGCGCGACCACCCCGGGCGCGGTGACCTGCGTGACGGCCAGCAACTACGCCCACACGCAGGCGGGCCGGGCCCACCAGTCCGGCGGCTACGCCTACGCGAACGGTTCGGGGCAGAACCTCGGCCTGTGGAACCTGTTCACCACGAGCACCGTGAAGGAGACCTCCCCGGGCTACTGGGTCGTCTGCTGACGCGGGCGGAGGCGCGCCCCGCCCGCGGGCGGGGCGCGCCTCCGTGTTCCGGCGGGGATGAGGAACGCGTCCGTGCTCCCGCGGGGGTGAGGCGGACGTCACGGTCGCCGCGGCCGCCGCGGTCCCTAGAATGCGTGGCCTAGGCACCTAATCGTGCACGGCCCGCCCCAGGAGACGGAACGCGTGAGCACAGGCACAGCCGGCCGGGAGAGCTACTACGAGCGGACCGGCGAGAACCGCTACAAGCCGACGGCGTACGCGGGCGGCGCGTGGAGCGCCGACGAGCAGCACTTCAGTCCGCTCGGCGGGCTCGTCGTGCACGCGGTCGACCGGCACCTGGCCGGACGCGCGGACGGCATGGCCCTGGCGCGGATCAGCTACGACATCCTCGGCCGGATCGCCCTGGACGAGTGCGAGATCACGGTGGAGATGGTCCGGCCGGGACGCACGATCGAGCTGCTGGAGGCGCGCGTGGTCATCGGAGGCCGGACGGTGGTCCGGGCCCGGGCGTGGCTGCTGGCGTCCCTCGACACGTCGGCCGTCGCCGACAGCCCGTACCCGTCGGTGCCGTCGCCCGACGAACTCCCCGCGTGGGCGATGGACGGCGAGTGGGGCGGGGGCTACATCTCCTCCATCGAGGTCCGGCGCACCCCCGCGGTCCGCAGGGGGCGCACCACGGCGTGGGTGTCGTCGCGCGTCGCCCTCGTCGGGGGCGAGGAGAGCAGCGCCCTCGCCTCCTACGTGGCGCTCGTGGACACGGCGAACGGCATCGCCGTGCAGCAGGACCCGGCCGCGTGGATGTTCCCGAACGTCGACCTGACGATCCATCTGCACCGGCAGCCGGAGGGACGGTGGACCGGCCTCGACACCACCGCCACCTTCGGCCCGACCGGCCAGGGGCTCACCAGCAGCGTCCTGTACGACGTCCACGGGCCGGTGGGGCAGGCCGAGCAGATCCTCACCGTCCGCCCCCAGCCGGGGCCTTGAACCCCGGCCGGGGCGGGGTGCGGCCGGAAGGCGGGCCGGCGTCGCGGGCCGGACGGGACGTGACGGGGAGGGCTCAGGCCGGTGCGGTGGCGAGCTGGATCAGGTTGCCGCAGGTGTCGTCGAAGACGGCGGTGGTGACGGGGCCCATCCGCTGGGGCTCCTGGGTGAAGCGGACGCCGAGCCCGCTCATGCGGGCGTACTCCGCGTCCACGTCGTCGACGGCGAACTGGGCGAGCGGGATGCCGTCCCGTACGAGCGCGTCGCGGTAGGTCCGCGCGGCCGGGTGGCGGGCGGGCTCCAGGAGGAGCTCGGTGCCGCCCGGCTCCTCGGGGGCGACCACGGTCAGCCACCGGTCCTCGCCGCCCACCGGGACGTCGTGCTTCTTCACGAAGCCGAGGACCTCGGTGTAGAAGCGCAGGGCCTTGGCCTGGTCGTCGACGAAGACGCTGGTCAGATGGATCCTCACGGGGTTCTCTCCTCTGCTCGGGCCGGGGTGGACGGCCCGTCGGGGGACGTGTGCGGCGACTCGCCCCAGTACGGGGCGAGCGCTCCTTGACGGTACGGCTCCGGGCTGACACTCAGCTCGCCGGCGAAGGGCCGGTCGAGGACGAGGACGAGGAGCAGGCTGAAGCCGATGAGGCCGGCGACGCAGGCGACGAAGAGGAGCTGGATGCGCAGCCGCCGCATGCCGTAGAGGAAGGTCAGCGGGACCAGGACGAACGCGCCGCCGAAGGCGAGGACCTGGAGCAGCGGCGGCAGCTCCTGCTCGGCCATGGTGAGGCGGGCGCGGCGCTGGGCTGCGACGTCGTTGAGGCGGCCGACGGCCTCCTCGTAGAAGACCTCCTCGCGCGTGGTCTTCGGTTCGTAGGACTGGAGGACGTCGAAGACGCCCTGGAGGCTGCCGGCGGTCGCGTCGTAGTCGGGGGCTCCCTCGCGCATCCGGGGCCACTGGGTGTTCACGACGCCGTGGACGTAGCCGCTGAGGGCGTCGTCGAGCCGGGCGCGGACCGGGGGCGGGAAGGCGGCGGCGTCGCGGGCGATGAGGGCGACGTCGGTGGCCTCGGTGGCGACGACGGTCTGGGTGCTCTCCAGCTGGGTCCAGAGGGTGACGATGACGAACGCGAGGATGATCCCGTAGATCGCGCCGAACATCCCCAGGGTCACCCCCACCATGTCGTTGTGCTCGCCCTCGGCCAGGGACGGGTACCGGCGGCGGGCGAGGACGCTGCCGGCGACGGCGAGGGCGACGGCCCCGCCGACGAGGAGCACGGACAGGGTGAAGGTGCTGAAGTGGTTGAGCAGCCAGAGCGACATGTGCGGGGAGTCTAGGGACCGCGGGACGGGCCCTCTCGCGCCCGGCGGATGAGGGCGGAGCGGCGTCGTGGCGGACCGGGGGGGCCGCCACCGTGCGCGGTGCGGCGCGCCCCGCGTGCGCCCCTCGCGCCCCGCTGCGGCGGGACGTCCCGCCGTTCCACCCCATCGAGGGAGGCCGGTCGCCGCGTCTTGACGCTTTCCTGACGGGCCTTGACGCATTCCTGACGCCGGGACGCCGATCGGGCGTGCCGGCGCCGCCTACGCTGGCTCGGCCGTCCGTTCGACGGCCCGGACCGGCCCTCCGTCGACGGCCTCCCCCTCGTCATCCCAGCTCAGGAGCACCACCATGGCCACCCCACCGGACGCGCCCACCGGACGACTGCGCGCGTGGATGCTGGAGGGGCTCTCCGACATGGGCCGGGGCAGGCCCTCGCGGCCGGTGGAGGCGGCCTCCGACAGCGGGCACCGCGGCCAGCGGTGGTGGCGGGTCATGTGCCTGACCGGCGTCGACTACTTCTCGACGCTCGGCTACCAGCCGGGGATCGCCGCGCTCGCGGCCGGGCTCCTCTCCCCCGTCGCCACGATCGTGCTCGTCGTCGTCACCCTGGCCGGCGCGCTGCCGGTGTACCGGAGGGTCGCGGAGGAGAGCCCGCGGGGCGAGGGGTCGATCGCGATGCTGTCGCGGCTGCTGTCCTTCTGGAAGGGCAAGCTGTTCGTCCTGACCCTGCTGGGCTTCGCGGCGACGGACTTCCTGATCACGATCACCCTGTCGGCGGCCGACGCCTCCACCCACCTGGTGGAGAACCCGCACCTGGAGCAGGCCCTCCACGACAGACAGCTGGTCATCACGCTCGTCCTGATCGCGCTGCTCGGCGCGGTGTTCCTCAAGGGCTTCCTGGAGGCCGTCGGGGTCGCCGTCGCCCTCGTCGGCACCTATCTCGCGCTCAACGCCGTCGTCGTGGTCACCGGCCTCTGGCACGTCGCGACCGAGGGGCACGTCGTCACCGACTGGAGCGCGGCGCTGACCGCCGAGCACGGCAACGTCCTCGCCATGGTCGGGGTCGCCCTGCTCGTCTTCCCCAAGCTCGCGCTGGGCCTCTCCGGCTTCGAGACCGGCGTCGCCGTCATGCCGCACGTGCGGGGCGACGCGGAGGACACCGAGGAGAGGCCCGCCGGCCGCATCCGGGACACGAAGAAGCTGCTGACGACGGCGGCGCTGATCATGAGCGTCTTCCTGATCTGCACCAGCTTCATCACCACCGTCCTCATCCCCCACGAGGAGTTCGAGTCCGGCGGCCAGGCGAACGGCCGTGCGCTGGCCTACCTCGCGCACACGTACCTCGGCAACGCCTTCGGCACCGTGTACGACGTGTCGACGATCGCGATCCTGTGGTTCGCCGGCGCCTCCGCCATGGCGGGCCTGCTCAACCTCATGCCCCGTTATCTGCCCCGCTACGGCATGGCCCCGCACTGGGCCCGCGCCGTGCGCCCCATGGTCCTCGTCTTCACGCTGGTCGCGTTCCTGGTGACGTGGATCTTCGACGCGGACGTCGACGCCCAGGGCGGCGCGTACGCGACCGGCGTCCTGGTCCTGATCTGCTCCGCCGCGATCGCCGTGACCATCGCCGCCCGCAAGGCCGGACAGCGCGGCTGGACCGTCGGCTTCGCCGTCATCTCCGCCGTCTTCCTCTACACGACCGTCCTCAACGTCATCGAGCGGCCCGACGGCGTCAAGATCGGCGCCTGCTTCATCGCCGGCATCATCCTGATCTCGCTGCTCTCCCGCCTCGGCCGGGCCTTCGAGCTGCGCGTCACCCACGTCGCGCTGGACGAGACAGCCGAGCGCTTCGTCCAGGACGTCTCCCGGCGCTCGGCGCGGTTCGTCGCCAACGAGCCCGACCGGCGCGACGCCGCCGAGTACCGCGAGAAGATCGAGCAGATCCGTGCCGACAACGACATCCCGGAGCGGGACGACTTCGTCTTCGTCGAGGTCACCGTCACCGACCCGTCGGAGTTCGAGGCGGGGCTGACCGTCCGCGGCGAGGTCCTGCACGACCGCTTCCGCGTCCTGACCGTGGAGTCCTCCTCCGTGCCCAACGCGCTCGCCGCGCTGCTCCTGCACGCCCGCGACACCACCGGCACCCGCCCCCACATCTACCTGGAGTGGACCGAGGGCAACCCCTTCGCCAACTTCCTCCGGTTCTTCCTCCTCGGCCAGGGCGAGGTCGCCCCGGTCACCCGCGAGATCCTGCGCGAGGCGGAGCCGGACCGTGACCGACGCCCCCGCGTGCACGTCGGCTGAGAGCCGGGGCGCCGCGTTCCGGCCCTGCTCACCGGGGGCGGGAGGGGCGGACCCCGGCCGTCCTCGACCCGCCCTCAGGTCGCTCACGGTAATCTCCCGGCCGTCGTGCGGGGCGTGTAACGCCGGGTGCCCGTGGGGTGTGACGGTCCGGAAACCCGCGCTCCGTACGGTCGTGGCCGTGGGAGACCTCCCACGGTCCGGCGTACCGGCGCGGGTCGGGACGGCGGATGGTTCCTGAGGGGGAGGAGTCCCGGTGACGTCGGACTCGCGGACCGAGGCCGTCCGGACGGTCTGCTCGTACTGCGGTGTGGGCTGCGGCATCGTCCTCGACGTCGCGCGCGACCCGGGGACGGGCCTGCGGCGGGCGGTGCGGTCCACGGGCGACAAGGCCCACCCGACGAACTTCGGGCGGCTGTGCACGAAGGGCTCGACCAGCGCGGACATGATGGCGGCCGGCGGGCGGGCGCGCGCCGCGCTCGTCCGGGCCGAGCGCGGCGGCGAACTCGCCGAGACGGACGTCGACGCCGGCATCACGGCGGTGGCCGGGCGGCTGCGCGCGATCCTGGACGAGCACGGGCCGGACGCGCTGGCGTTCTACGTGTCGGGCCAGATGTCGCTGGAGGCGCAGTACCTCGCGAACAAGCTGGCCAAGGGCTTCGTGCGGACCCGGCACATCGAGTCGAACTCCCGGCTGTGCATGGCCTCCGCGGGCTCCGGCTACAAGCTGTCACTCGGGGCGGACGGACCGCCCGGCTCGTACCGGGACTTCGACCGGGCCGACGTGTTCCTCGTCATCGGCTCGAACATGGCGGACTGCCACCCCATCCTCTTCCTGCGGATGATGGAGCGGGTCAAGGCGGGGGCGAAGCTCGTCGTCGTCGACCCGCGCCGCAACGCCACGGCCGACAAGGCCGACCTGTTCCTCCAGATACGGCCCGGGACCGATCTGGCCCTCCTCAACGGGCTGCTGCACCTGCTGGTCGCCGAGGGGCACACCGACGAGGCGTTCATCGCGGAGTTCACCGAGGGCTGGGAGGGCATGCCCGCGTTCCTCGACGACTACCCGCCCGCGCGGGTCGCCGAGATCACCGGGCTCGCCGAGGCCGACATCCGCCGGGCCGCGCGGTGGATCGGCGAGGCCGGCGACTGGACGAGCTGCTGGACCATGGGGCTCAACCAGTCCACCCACGGCACCTGGAACACCAACGCGCTGGTCAACCTGCACCTCGCCACCGGCGCGCTCTGCCGGCCCGGGTCGGGTCCCTTCTCGCTCACCGGCCAGCCCAACGCCATGGGCGGACGCGAGATGGGGTACATGGGGCCAGGGCTGCCCGGCCAGCGGTCGGTCCTCGTCGACGCCGAGCGCGCCTTCGTCGAGGAGCTGTGGAACGTCCCCGAGGGCACCCTCCGGACGGACGTCGGGACCGGGACCGTCGACATGTTCGAACGGATGACGGCCGGGGAGATCAAGGCCTGCTGGATCATCTGCACCAATCCGGTGGCCTCCGTCGCCAACCGCCGGACGGTCATCGCCGCCCTGGAGGCCGCGGAACTGGTCGTCACCCAGGACGTGTTCACGGAGACCGAGACCAACGCCTACGCGGACGTGGTGCTGCCGGCCACACTGTGGGCCGAGTCCGACGGCGTCATGGTCAACTCCGAGCGGAACCTCACCCTGGTCCAGGGGGTCGTCGACCCGCCCGGCCAGGCCCTGCCCGACTGGCGGCTGATCGCGCGCGTCGCGAGCGAGATGGGGTTCGGCGACGCGTTCGCGTACACGAGCGCGGAGGAGGTCTTCGAGGAGCTCAAGCGGGCCTGGAACCCGCAGACCGGCTGGGACCTGCGCGGGGTGACCTACGAGCGGCTGCGCGCCACGCCCGTGCAGTGGCCGGCGCCCACCGCCGACGGCCCGGACCGCAACCCTGTCCGGTACGTGAACGACGGCGTCAGCCAGACCCTGCGGGAACGCGAGGACGGCAGCCGGCCCCGGCTGGCGTTCCCCACCCCCAGCGGACGCGCCCGGTTCTTCGCCCGGCCGCACCTGCCGCCGGCCGAACTGCCCGACGACGACTATCCGTTCGTCCTCAACACCGGTCGCCTCCAGCACCAGTGGCACACCATGACGAAGACCGGGAAGGTGGCCCGGCTGGCCAAGCTGCACCCGGGGCCCTTCGTCGAGGTCCACCCCGAGGACGCGGCGGCACTCGGCGTCACCGAGGGCGACCACCTGGAGATGGCCTCGCGCCGCGGCCGCGCCGTCCTCCCCGTCGTGGTGACCGACCGGGTCAGGCCGGGCGACTGCTTCGCGCCCTTCCACTGGAACGACCTGTTCGGCGAGTACCTCAGCATCAACGCCGTCACCAACGACGCCGTCGACCCGGTCTCCTTCCAGCCGGAGTTCAAGGCGTGCGCGGTCGCCCTCACCAGGACGACGGCGCCGGTGCCGCCGGCTCGCACGGGCGGGGAACCGGCGGTCCCGGCCGACCCCGGGCCCTCCCCCGTCGGCGTCTCCGCCGCCGTCGGCGAGGCGGCGGCGGGCTCGGCCGGGGCCCTGCTCGCCTCGCTGCTCGGCGTCGCGGACCTGGCCGCGCCGCCCGCGTTCACCGCGTCGGAGCGCCAGTACCTCGCGGGGTACGTCTCCGGCCTGGCCGGCCTCTCCGGCCCGGCCACGACGGTCACCGCGCCGCCCGAGGAGCGGGCACCGGTGCCCGTCCTGCCGTCCGGTGCGCCGCTCGACCCGGACCGCGCCCTCTGGGTCGACGGTCTCCTCGCCGGCCTGTTCTCCCGCACCGCCGCGCCGTCCGGGCCGCCGGGGTCCGGGGACCCGGCCGGAGCGGCGGACGCGCCCGCCGGCCGGACCGCGCCGCCCGCCCGCCGCCTGCTGATCCTCTGGGCGTCCCAGACGGGGAACGCCGAGGAGTTCGCCGCGACCGTGGCGGGTTCCCTGTCCGGCGCGGGACGCGCACCGGAGCTGCTCCCGATGACGGACGTCGATCTCGCCCGACTCGGCGCGGAGACGGACCTGCTGGTGGTGACGAGCACGTTCGGCGACGGGGACGCGCCCGACAACGGCGCGGCCTTCTGGCAGGCGCTGAGCTCCCCGGACGCCCCGCCGCTGACGGGCCTGCGCTTCTCCGTGCTGGCCTTCGGCGACTCCAGTTACGACGACTTCTGCGGGCACGGCCGGCGGGTCGACGAGCGCCTCGCGGAACTCGGCGCGACCCGTCTGCACCCGCGTACCGACTGCGAACCCGGCCACGAGGAGAGTGCGGACGCCTGGCTGGCGGGCGTCCTCGCCTCGCTCACCGCGGCCGCTCCGGCCGCCGCCCCGGCGGGCCCACCGCCGCCGGCCCCGGACCGCGCGCCGGTCACGGCCGCCGTCCCGGCCGCCGAGGGCCGCGGCACGTACTCCAAGACGTCGCCGTTCGCGACCCTGCTCGTCGGGAACCGGCTGCTGAGCCTGCCGGGTTCGGAGAAGGAGGTGAGGCGGTTCTCGTTCGACACCCGGGGCGGCGAGCTGGCGTACGAGGCGGGCGACGCGCTCGGCGTCTGGCCGGTGAACGGCGCCGGCCTCGTCACCGAGTGGCTCGCGCTCACCGGGCTCGATCCGGACGAGCCGGTCACGGTCGGCGACGCCGGGACGGTCCCGCTCGCGGAGGCCCTGCGCACCCGGCTGGACATCAGCCGCATCACCCCCGACCTCCTCCGGTTCGTCGCCGACCGCACCGGAGGCCACGAGCTGAAGCGGCTCCTGCGTCCGGGCAACAAGGACGAACTCGCCAAGTGGGGGTGGGGACTCCAGGCGGCCGACCTGATCGGCGCCTTCCCGCTGCGGGCGTCCGCGGCGGACTGGACGGGCGTCCTCAAGCGGCTGCAGCCGCGCCTGTACTCGATCTCCTCCAGCCCGCTCGCCCACCCCGGCGAGGTCAGCCTCACCGTCTCCGTCGTCCGCTACGCCAACGGCCGGGGGCGGGACCGCGGGGGCGTCTGCTCCACCTACCTGGCCGACGGCGCCGACGACGGCCCCGTGCAGGTCTTCGTGCAGCGCTCCCCCGCCTTCCGGCCGCCCGCCGACCCCTCGGTCCCCATGATCATGGTCGGTCCCGGCACGGGCGTGGCACCCTTCGTCGGCTTCCTGGAGGAGCGCCGGGCCCGCGGGCACACGGGTCCGAACTGGCTCCTCTTCGGCGAGCAGCGCGAGGCCACCGACTTCTACTACCGCCAGGAGCTCCGCGAGCACCTCGCGGCGGGCCATCTCGACCGCCTCGACGTCGCGTTCTCCCGCGACCAGCGCACCAAGGTCTACGTCCAGGACCGGATGCGCGAGCACGGCGCGGTGCTCTGGGGGTGGCTGCGCGACGGCGCCCACTTCTACGTCTGCGGCGACGCCACGCGCATGGCCAAGGACGTCGACCGGACGCTCCGCGACATCGTCGCCCGGCACGGCGGCATGAGCGCGGAGGACGCGGCGGCCTGGGTGAAGCAGCTGGCCGCCGACCGGCGCTACGTCCGGGACGTGTACTGACGGGGTCGGCGCTCCCGGGCCACACGTCCGTTCGGGCGTTGAACTCGCCGAGGGCCGTGTCGCGGGCTCCGGCACCGGGGGACGTCGCATAACTGTGAGCCCATGGCCAACGACTACCGGGATGCTCTGCCGTCCGCACCGCTCGACCGTCCGCACCCGCACACCCGTCCCGCCCACCCACACGCGGCCCAGGCGCCGCGTCCGGCGGACCGGCCCGGCCACCCGGCCCCACGTCCGGCGAGTGCCCCCCTGGTGGACCCGTACCTCCGGATCATCCTGGGGGCGCTCGGCCCACGGCGGGCGACGGCGTTCCTGACGGCGGCGCTCAAGGCCCACCAGGAGGAGCGCGCCCGCGAAGGAACGATTCAGCTCGGGTTCTGCGCGTATCTCTCCGACCGCCTGGACGAGTCGTGGGGACGGACCCTGGCCGAGATCTCCGCGTGGGAGGCGATGCAGGCCGTCCGTCGGCTCGTCCGGGCCGACCCCGAGGCGGACCTCGGCCGTCAGCTCGCCCACGGCCTCGCGCTCGCCCTCGCCCTCGCCTCCGGACCGGCGCCGACGACGGCCCGCTGACCCGCCGCGGCGGCACGCAGCCGTCGCCCGACCACCCACGGCAGGAGCCGGTGCCCCCGCGCGGGGGCACCGGCTCCTGCCGTGCCGGGAGGATCAGGCGACGGGCTCCGCCGTCTCCTTCTCAGGCAGCGGCCCGTCGGCGGCGGGGGCGGAGCCGGCCGGCCCGCCGTCCCGCATCACCAGGGCGGCGAGGACGGCCGCCGCCAGGACGCCGAGGGCGCTGAGGGCGAAGGTGGTCGACATCGAGGAGGTGAAGGCCTCCCGGGCGGCGTCGACGAGGTCCGCGTCGCCCCGGGCGGCGGCGAGGGCGCCGCCGATCGACTGCCTGGCCTTTTCGGGGGCGTCGGCCGGCATCTCGCGGGAGTACGTACGGGTGAGCAGCGAGCCGAGGATGGCGATGCCGAGCGCGGTGCCGGCCTGCTGGATGGTGTCGTTCAGGGCGGAGCCGACGCCGGCCTTCTCCTCGGGGATGGTGCTCATCAGCGCGCCGACGGCGGCCGGCATGGCGAGACCGGCACCGAGGCCGAGGAGTCCGAGGGCGACCGCCGGGACGGTGAAGCCGGAGGCGGCGTCGACGGTGGTGAGGAGGGCGAAGGACGAGGCCATGACGAGCATGCCGACGAGGATCAGGACGCGGTTTCCGGTCTTCGCGGCGAGCCCGGCACCGGCGCCGTTGCCGATCAGGGCGGCCACGGCGAGCGGCACGAAGGCGAGGCCGGCCTTGACCGGCGAGTAGCCGAGGACGAACTGCAGGTACTGGGTCAGGACGAGGAGCAGGCCGCCGTTGCCGATCTGCACGAGGGTCAGCGAGAGCGAACCGCCGCTGAAGTTGCGGTGCCTGAAGAGGACCAGCGGCACCATCGGCTCAGGGGTGACGTTCTCCCAGACCACGAAGCCGGCGAGGGCGACGACCGCGACGGCCAGGGTGACGAGCGAGCGGCCCTGGAAGGCGCCGTGCTGCGGGATCTCGATGATCCACCAGATCAGGGCGGTCATGCCGACGGCGGAGAGGACCGCGCCGAGCGGGTCGGGCTTCTGCCACGGGCCCTTCGACTCGGGCATCAGGGTGAGCGCGGCGAGGACGGCGAGGGCGACGACCGGGACGTTGACGAAGAAGATCGAGTGCCAGGAGAAGTGGTCGATCAGGACGCCGCCGAGGACCGGGCTGGCGACGAGTCCGAGCATGGACACGGAGCCCCAGGCCGCCATCGCCCGGGGGCGCTCGTCCTCGTCGAAGACGGTGATGAGGAGGGAGAGTGTCGAGGGCATGATCAGCGCGCCGCCGACCCCCATCGCGATCCGGGCGGCGATGACCTCGCCGGGGCTGGTGCAGACCGTGGCGGCCAGCGAGGCGGCCCCGAAGAGCAGCAGGCCGAGGACCATGACCTTCCGGCGGCCGAAGCGGTCGCCGAGGCTTCCCGAGGTGAGCAGCAGTCCGGCGAAGACCAGGATGTAGGAGTCCAGGATCCACTGGATGTCCTGGGCGCCGGCGCCGATGTCCTCGGTCATGGAGGGGACCGCGACGGTCAGCGCCATGCTGTCGACCACCAGGACCAGGGTGCTGAGGCACAGCACGACCAGGATCCACCAGCGGCGTGGGTTGCGGGTTTCCATCGGGATTTCCCCCTCGGTATGCGTTCGTCGCCCTTCGATGCGAACACTGTACGCAGCTGCGTACAGTGTTCGCAAGAAGGAGACCTGTACGCTGAATGCGCACGCCGTACGCAGCGAGGAAGGAGCCCCGGACCATGGCCGCCAAGGCGAACCCCGTGCCGTCCGTCTGGACGCGGGAGCAGAACACGCCCGACCAGCCCGCGCTCAGCAGGACCACGATCGTCCGCGAGGCGATCGTCATGCTCGACGCCGACGGGACCGAGGCGCTCAGCATGCGCAAGCTCGGCGCCCGGCTGAACGCCGGCGCGACGTCCCTGTACCGCCACGTCGCCACCAAGGACGAGCTGATGGAGCTCGCCGTCGACGAGGTCGCCGCCGAGCTCACCGTCCCCAGCCCGGGCGGCCCCTGGCGGGAGGCCGCCACCGGGGCCGCCGCCTCCTTCCGCGGCACGGCCCTGCGCCACCCCTGGCTCTCGTCCGTGCTCGGACAGGCCGGCCTCGCCTACCTGGGCCCGAACCTCATGGCGTACTCCGAGCGCCTCGCCGCCCTCTTCACCGCCGCGGGGTTCCCCGAGCCGAGCCGGGCGATCGACACCGTCCTGTCGTACGTCATCGGCATGAGCACCACCGAGGCCGCCTGGCTCACCACGGTCGCCCGCTCCGGGGACACCGAGGCGGCCTTCATCGCGCGCCTCATGCCCGCGGCCCAGCAGGCGGCGGCCGCGCACGACCTGCTCTCCGAGGCGTACGCGGACGCCGCCGGCACCGCCACGGCCGACCCCGTCGCCCTCCGGGACGCGAAGTTCGCCTACGGCCTGGAGGTGGTCCTCGACGGCCTGGAGATGCGCCTTCCGCGTCGGCCCGGGGCGGATCCCGCCTGACCCGCGGAGCGCGCCCGGGGCCAGTGCCGGTGGAGCGCGTCGATGCGGAAGTCGTGCGCGTGCGGCCCGCCCGGCCCCGCCAGGTGCGGGTGCCCGGCGGGGAGTTCGGGGTGGGCGTGCGGCAGCTCGGCCGGGTCGCGGCGCGGCCAGAGCAGGGCGGCGGCCACCGCCGCCGGCAGGGCGACGGCGGCGAGCACCGCCGCCGAGACGGCGGGTCCCCACCGCACGGCCGACCAGCCGGCGAGCGGATAGGCGACCAGCCAGCAGGCGTGCGACAGCGAGAAGCGGGCGGCGAAGACGGCGGGCAGGTCACCGCCGGCCGCGGAACGCCGCACCACCCGGCCGCCGGGCGTGAGGACCGCCGACCCGGCCGCGCCGAGGACCAGCCAGAGCCCGAGCAGCGCGGGCCACGACCACGCACCCGGCGCGCCGGCGAGCCCCGTCGCCAGCAGCCCGAGCGCACCGGGCAGCACCCAGGCGGCCCGCACCATCACCGTCCGGTCGTCGGCCCGCCCCAGAAGGCGCGGGAGCAGCAGGGCCACGGCCATCGACCCCGCCCCGTACGCCCCGAGCGCGAGGGGGACGTCTCCGGCGGAGCGCCCCAGCGTGTCCCGCACGAGGAGCACGGTGTCGACCAGCACCACGGCTCCGGCCGCCGCGACGGCCAGGTCGAGGGCGAGCAGGGCCCTCAGGCGCGGGGTGGCGAGGAGCAGCCGGGTCCCGAAGGCGGCCTTGCCGAAGGCGCGGCGGGCGCGGCCCTCCGCGCCTTCGGGGGGCGGGAGGGCGTCGCCCGGCGGTCCGGCCGGCGGCGGGAGGGTGGTGGTGCGGACGAGGAGCGCGGAGACCAGGAACCCGAGGGCGGTGCCGGTGAACAGCCAGGCGTAGGGGACGACGGTGAGCAGCGCCGCGGCGAGGGCCGGGCTCGCCAGGCTCTCCAGGTCGTAGGCGAGCCGGGAGAGCGAGAGGGCCTCGGTGTACTCCCTCTCGTCCGGCAGGACGTCGGGCAGGGTCGCCTGGAAGGCGGGGGTGAAGGCGGCGGAGGCGGCCTGGAGGAGCAGGATCAGGAGGTAGACCTGCCAGACCCGGGTGACGAGGGGCAGGGAGAGGGCGACGGCGGCGCGGGCCAGGTCCGCCGAGACGAGCAGGGCGCGCCGGGGTACGCGGTCGGCGAGCGCGGCGACCACGGGGGCGATCCCCACGGAGGCGGCCATCTTGACGGCGAGGGCCGTGCCGAGCACGGCGGCGGCGTTCGCGCCCGCGAGGTCGTAGGCGAGCAGGCTCAGCGCCACGGTCGCCAGGCCGGTGCCGCCCAGGGCCACGACCTGGGCGGCGAACAGACGGCGGTAGGTGCGGTCGCGCAGCACGGACAGCATGGACGCCCCCGGTCGGCCACGGCGGACGACGAACGACTGACGTCCTCACGGTAGCCGATGCGTGCACAAGTGCGCACATGTTTACTTCGAGGAGGGCGCGCCAGGAGCTCCCCGGCGCGCCCGGGCTCTCAGGCGTGCCAGGGTTCGCCGCTCACCTCGTGGTCCGCACGGCTGAGCGCCTCGACCACCAGGCGCCTCAGATGCCCGTCCGGCATCCCGTACACGACCCGGCGCCCGTCCTTGCGGGACTGGACGAGGCCGCCGAGGCGGAGCTTCGCCAGGTGCTGGCTCACCGCCGGGCGCGCCGCGCCGCACGCCTCCGTCAGCGCGGTCACATCGGCCTCGCCGTGCGTGAGCAGCCACAGCAGATGGAGCCGGGTGGGGTCCGAGAGCAGCGCGAACACCCCGGCCGCCGCCGAGAGTTCGCGCGGCCCCGGGGTCCCCTCGTGGGGGCGGGGGAAGGCCTCGGGGTCCACTCGCTCAGACATGGACCCATCGTAGGCAGCCCCGTCGCCATCAGAGGCGCAGCTCCTTCGCCTCGAAGCGCCCCTCGCCGAGGACCAGGACGAAGGAGACCTGCTGCCCCTCCGAGACGACCTGGTCGTCCCCCTCGATGTCCTCGGCGCGGAAGTAGACCTGGTCCTCGGAGTTCACCGGGACCACGAAGCCGTATCCGCCGAGACGGTTGAAGGAATGCACGAACCCGATGCTTCTGCCTTCCACGGCGGCCTCCCTGTCGTGACCGGTGATGCGCCTCAGAGGGAGATGTACCCCGTACGCCGGTGCTTCGCCATCCGGGCCGGGCGCCCCGGGTGGACAGCCACCCCTCGACGTCTCGTACAATCTTCAACAGAGGCCCGGTGCCGGAGATCCCCCGTGTCCGGCACCGGGCCTCGTCGACGTCCGGCGCGGACCCCTCAGCCGGCGCCGCCGGGGTACGCGATCCTCGCCGTGATCCGGGCGATGCGCCGCGCCGACTCCTCGGGCGGGGCCACCGGCTGCACGATGTGGCTGACCGTGAGCCGCACGATCGTCTCGACCGCCAGCCCGCGCGACTCCTCGTCCACCCCGGGCCACGCCTCGGTCGCGTAGGCGTCGAGCATCGTCATCGCCGTGCCGAAGACCGGCTCGGCGCGCGTGGTCAGATAGGAGAGGAGATCGTCCTCGCCGCCGCGTGCCGCGACCAGCACCCCCTTGATCAGGGGATTGTCCACGGCCTGCTGGAGCGTGTAGCCGACCCCGGCGGAGGCGGCGGCCTCCAGGTCGCCTCGGTGGGCGTCGAGTTCGCGCTGGATGCCGACCAGGAAAGCCTCCAGCTCACGCTGGACGAGGGCCTTGCCGATGGCCTCCTTCGACCCGAACTCGTTGTAGAGGGTCTGGCGGCTGATCCCGGCGGCGCGCGCGATGGCGGTCATGCGCAGCCCGCCCCAGCCCTCGGCGGCGACGAGGCGGTGGGCGGCGTCGAGCACCTGCTCGCGCAGCAGGGACCGAACACTCTCGCGAAAACGTGTCATCGTGCCCCACTGTAGCCACCGGGTCCCCGGCCGGGACCACGGCCGTGGCGGGACCGGCACGCCCTGGTGACGGAGGTGCCGCGGCGCCCCGTCGCTCCCTCTTGGACCCGGTCGGGGGTGGGGCCGGGGGGAGGCGACGGTGCGCCGCGGCACCGTTCGGGGGTGGCGCGCGCGGACACCGGCGGGGCCGGGGCGCGCGCCGGCGGAGGGGGTCAGGAGGCGATGCTCGGGTCCGGGCCGAGCACGGCCGCGTCTCCGCCGAGGACGTCGTCCCCGGCGGAGAGGACGCCGGCCGGGGCCGCGCCGCCCCGCTCGCCGGGGTGGACGGCGCAGGCGAGGGCGGTGGCCTGGCGGAGGGTCTCGGTGAGGTTCTGCCGGTCGAGGGCCGGGCGGGTGTCGTGGCGGCCGAGGAGCAGGGAGGCGTTCCAGCGCATCCGGGGCACGCCGGGCAGCGGGCGCAGGCCGTCGGCCTCCTGGGGGGAGGCGGCGAGGGCCATGGGGAGCATGGCGCAGCCGAGGCCGGACTGGGTGGCGGCGCGCACGCCCGCCATGGAGCCCAGTTCGTGGATCTCGGGCGCGGTGTCCCCGCGCAGCCGCAGGAACTCGGGCAGCCAGCGCTGGGAGGGGCAGTCGGGGTCGGCGATGACGACCTGGCGGCCGTGCCCGCGCCGGTGACCGATGCTCGTGACGGGCACGAACTCGACTTCCTGCAGGCGCACTTCGGTCAGGTCGTCGGCGCGCTCGGGATGGGGCTGGTCGGCTAAGAGGACGGTCGGGTCCTCCGCGTCCACCACGGTCAGGACGAGGGCGCCGTCGATCGCGCCGGACCGGAAGGCGTCGTGGACCTCGGACGTCCCCATGACCCGCAGGGCGAGCTGGACGCCGGAGAGCAGCCGCCGCCCGATGTGGGTGACGCGGGCGAGCTGCTGCCCGTAGGCGAGCGCGGGGACGATGCCGACGGTGAGGCGGGGCGGGTTGGCCGCCGGCCTGCGCAGGGCGGTCTCCATCTCGCCGACGAGGGTGAGGATCTGGCGCGCGTAGTCCCGCAGGACCGTGCCGGAGTGGGTGAGCCGCACGCCGTTGGGGAGCCGCTCGAAGACCGGCTCGCCCACCTGCCGCTCCAGCGCACGCATCTGCGCCGTGACGCTGGACTGCGAGTACCCGAGGCGTCGCGCCGCCTGGGTGAAGGACCCGGTGAGGGTCACCTCGCGGAAGGTCCGAAGGGTTCTTGCGTCGATGTCCACGTGAATTCCCCCCTGCCGCACAGGCGGCAGTGTCCTCGCCCCGGGTGGTTGGTCGGCCACCCGCCTCGATCGCCCCAGTCGCTGTGTCGCACACGCCGCAGGGGTGCCGGACGCTCCGTCGCGCCCGGCACCCCTGCTCGGCCGCGAAGACTCTACTCGGCGAGGTGCGCCGGGACCAACGGAAAGTCCAAGTCCGGCTGCGCAACGTGATTGAAGAAGTTCGACAGCACGTTGAGGGCGACGTGGCCGACGACCTCCGCGATCTCCGCGTCGGTCACGCCGGCGGCGCGGGCGTCCGCCAGGTCCTCGTCGGCCACGCGGCCCGCGGTGGCCATGACGGCGCCGGTGAACCGGAGCACCTGGTCCATGTGCGGGTCGCCGGCGTCACCGCCGCGGCGGGTGTCGAGCAGCTCCTGCTCGCTGAGGCCGACCTTGCCGCCGCGCAGGGTGTGCGCGGAGACGCAGTAGGTGCAGTCGTTGCGCTGCGCGATGTAGAGCGCCAGCTGCTCCCGCTGCCGGGCGCTGAAGGCGCCGCCGACGAGGGCTTCGCGCATGGCGAGGTAACCGCGGAGCGCCGCGGGGCCGTTGGCGAGGGCGGCGTAGAGGTTGGGCAGCTTGCCGAGCTGCTTGAGGGTGCCTTCGAGCAGCTCGCGCTGCTCCTCGTTGGCGGTCTCGACGGTCAGTTGGGGCAGGCGGGGCATGGAGCTCTCCTTGAGCCGGACCAAGACGGAACTGATCGGTACCATCGAGACGGTACCGACCGGTTCCGTCCGATGCAACGGGAGCGCCCGCCTCCGCCTTTCGCATCCGGATCCCTGATTCGGCGGGGCGGCCGCCCCGCCGGACGGCTTCCGGCCGAAGGTGGTTGATGCGGCAACCTATTCGGCACCGAGTGGTACCGTCGGGCATGGCCACGAACGCGAAAGAACGACTCCTCAGCGCGGCGGAGCGTCTCTTCTACGAAGAGGGGATCCGGGCCGTCGGCATCGAGCGGATCCTGTCCGAGTCCGGAGTCGGCCGCGCCTCCTTCTACCGCCATTTCCCCAGCAAGGACGACGTGGTCGTCGAGGTGCTGCGGCGCCGCGACGCCATGTGGCGCGCCTGGCTCGACGGCCGCATCGCGGCCAGCGGGCGCTCCCCCTCGGAACTGCCCCTCGCCCTCTTCGACGGCCTCGCCGAACGCTTCGCCGCGGCCTCCTTCCGCGGCTGCGCCTTCATCAACACGATGGTGGAGACGGCCGATCCGGACAGCCCGGCGCACCACGTCGCCGCCGAGCACAAGGAGAAGGTCATCGGCGTCCTCGCCCGGCTCCTCTCCGAGGGCGGCTACCGCGACCACGAGTCCCTGGCCCGTCAGCTCGCCCTCCTCGGCGACGGGGCGATCGTCACCGCCGTGCGCGAGGGCACCGCGGACGCCGCCGTCCGCGCCCGGACCGTGGCGGAGGTCCTCCTGCGCACGGCGGACCGCGCGCAGGTCAGCGCCTGACGTGCGCCGTCCCGCCGGATCGACGCCCGGCGGGGCGGCCCTGCGCGCCCGACGGCACGGGCCTCAGGGGCGGCGGCGGGCGGCGGAGGCGGGCCCACGCGTCGGAGCGCGGCGACGCGGCCAAGCGGGTCAGCGCGCGGCGGAGGCGGGGCGGAGTTCGCCCCGGCGGACCTTGCCCGAGCGGGTGCGCGGCAGGCTCGGGACGACGTCGACCCCCCGCGGGACGAAGACCGGCGCGAGCCGCTCGGCGGCCAGCGCGATCAGCTCGCCGCCGATCCGCCGGTGCCGGCCGTCGGGCCCCTCGGAGCCCCCGGAGCCCCCGGCCGGGATCGCCCCGACCGCGTGCCCCGGCGCGCGGAGTTCCACCACGGCGTACGGCGCGAGGCCCCCGTCCGGGTCCGGGCAGGGGATCACCGCGGCGTCCGCCACGTCCGGATGGGTGCGCAGCACCGCCTCGATCTCCATCGGGGAGACGCGGTGGCCGTGGGACTTGAAGACCTCGTCCGTCCGGCCGAGCAGCCGGATGGAGCCGTCCGCGCACCGCTCGCCCCGGTCGCCCGTGCGGTACAGGCCGCCGGCGAAGGCCTCCGCCGTGCGGCCCGGCAGGCCGGCGTAGCCGAGCATCACACCGGGCGGCCGCTCCGTGAGGTCGACGCAGACCTCGCCCGCGTCGCCCGCCTCGCCTGTCTCGGGATCCCTCAGGACGATCCGGTAGCCGGGCAGCGGATGGCCGAGCGGGGCGATCGGCTCCGGGGTGCCGGGGGCACGGCCGATGAGGGCGGTGGCCTCGGTCTGCCCGTAGCCGTCGCGCACCCGGACGCCCCAGGCGGCCTCGACCTTTCGCACGGTCTCGGCGGTCAGCGGCTCGCCGGCCGCCGTGGCCTCGCGCAGCCGCGGAGCGCCCGCGCCGCCGGTGACGTACGGCAGCAGGGACCGCCAGGCGCTGGGCGGCGCGCAGAGGCTGGTCACGGCGTGGTCGGCGAGGGCCCGGGGCAGGACCTCGGGCGGGAGCCCGCCGTCGGGGGGCGCGAGGACCGTGGCCTCCGCCGCCCACGGCACGAAGAAGCTGGACCAGGAGTGCTTGGCCCAGCCGGGCGCGGAGAGGTTGAGGTGGCGGTCCCCGGGCCGCAGCCCGCTCCAGTACAGGCTGGAGAGGTGGCCCACGCCGTATCCGGCGTGACTGTGCTCCACGAGCTTGGGCAGCGACGTCGTCCCGGAGGTGAAGTAGCAGAAGGACGGGTCGGCGGTTCGGGTGGGCCGGTCCGGCACGTGGGCGCGGCGGCCGGGGCCTCGGGTGTCGGGGTACGGGACCCAGCCGGCCCGGTCCGCGCACGGCGCCATGCGGAGGCCGGGCACCGGCAGCCCCTCGACGAGCGGCACGAGTCCGGGCGCGCAGATCACGTGCCGGATGCCGCCCCGGGTGATCCGGTCGGCGGCCTCGTCGCGGGTCAGGTCCTGGTAGCCGGGCACGACGACGGCGCCGGACTTCACGCAGCCGAGCAGCGTCTCCCAGAGTTCGGCGCGGGTGCCGAGGAGGATCAGGACGCGCTCGCCCCGCGCGACGCCGCACTCCCCCAGCGTCACGGCCAACTCGTCCGAACGCGCGGCGAGTTCGGCGAAGGTGAGACGGTCGACGACGGGGACGGAGCCGTCCGGGCCGGGCCGGCCGAGGATCTCCAGGGCAGGCCGGTCATTGCCCTCGGCGATGACGTCGAACCAGTCGAGCGCCCAGTTGAAGTCGCCGGCGCGCGGCCACCGGAAGGCGGCACAGGCCGCCTCCCGGTCCCCGCGCAGCCGCAGGAGGAGGTCCCGGGCGGCCCGGTACTCCTCGTGCGCGGACGAGCGGGGCGTGCGGGCGTCCGTCACCGCGCCGCACCCCCGAGCAGGACGCCGCCGGGGCGCGGGAGGTCGGCGGTGGGACCGCCGGCCGTCCCCGGACGGCGGCGGTGCCGGCCAGGTCCCCCGCCGGTCCGGACGGATCCGCCCGGGTCCGCCGCCCCCCGCAGCAGCGCCGTCGCGATCGCGTCCGCGTCCCGGGTGAAGGACCCCCACGGGCCGGGACGGCCGCTGCCGACCTGGGTGAACCAGCGGGTGTGCTCGCTGGGGATGCCGAGGACGTGGGTGGTGGTGTCCACCGAGCCGTCGGCCCGCACCGGGTGGAACGGGGCGTCGGTGCAGTCGAGCCCGCCGGTGGCGAACTCCCCCGCTCCTTCCGCGTGGTTGGTGAAGGTGCGGATCTCCCCGTCGACCATCAGGCCGCGGATCAGCGGGTCCAGGTCCGTCGCCAGGTCGGTGCCGGGGACCCGGGCGTCGACGATCACGTCCAACGGCACCCAGGAGTTCTCGACCTGGGCGGACTCGACCGAGAACCGGCCCTCGACGGGGTCGGCCGCGAAGCGCGCCCCGGGGCCGACGGGTTCGAGGACGCCGGCGGCCAGCAGGGCGAGGAACTGCTCCGAGCGGACCTGGGGCGGTCCGGTCGAGACCATCGCGGCGACCGGGCCGAACTCGGCGAGGAAGCGGCGGTGCGACTCCGGCGTGAGGCCGCCGAAGTCGACGACCGAACGGATCGTCTGCCGGACGTCCCGCAGGACGTCGGCCGCCGCCTTGAGGGGGCCGTCGGCGTTCCCCTGCCGCGCCTCGGCCAGGTCGCTGCGCAGCCAGTCGGTGAGCACCTTGTGGAACTCGGCCGGGGAGCCGAAGTGCCGGCCGCCGAACGGGCGGGCCAGCGCGTCCAGGCCGGTGAGCGGCCGCGGGTCGACGCGGTGCGCGGCGGCCAGTCCCTGGAGGAGCCGGAGGTCGGGCCGGTCCGCGAGGGCCTCGGCGCCGCGCTCGGTGAACTCGGCGGCCGCGTCGACGCCGTGGGCGCGGCGGATCCGGGTGGCGAGGAGGACGAGGTTGACCTCGGCCAGCAGCCAGGGCAGGACGGACCGCTCGAAGTCGAGCGGCGCCGCCGCCGACCGCAGGGCGGCCATCCGCTCGGGGGTGAACAGCCGTGCCCGGTAGCGGTGTTCGGGCCCCTTCTGGTTGGCGCCCCGGGTGAGCAGCGGCACTCCCCCGCGGGAGCCCGCCAGGATGCGGGGCTCCTTGCCGCTGGGCAGGTAGAGGAGTCCCTCGCCGCCTTCGGTGAAGACGCCGCCCCGGCCGAGGGTGAGCTCGGTGAGGATGTCGTAGAAGGTGAGTCCCATGCCGACGATGCCGACGCTCGCTCCCGCCGGGATCTCGGCGAGCGGCATCTCGCTCGCCGAGCCGCCGGCGATGTGCCGGACGGGACGGGCGGGCGTGCTGTGCTCGCGGGCGAACCGCTGCCAGGCGCGCTGGTCCGCGTCGGGTTCGTTCACGGGGTGGCCGGTGGCGAGGACCACCCGGTCGACGGTGAGGACGTCCCCGCGGTCGAGCCGCAGCCGGTGGGCTCCGGGGCCGCCGTCCGCGCCCGTGCGGTCGGCGCAGATCACCCGGGCCGCGACCCGGTGGACGGTGAGCGAGGGCGGCAGGGTCTCCTCGATCCGCCGCATGACGTGGGTCAGGTAGCGGCCGTACACGGCGCGCGGCGCGTACCCCTCGGGTGCGGCGTCCGCCGGGTCGTCCTGCACCCACCACTCGCCCAGGGTGGGGCCGGCGCCGGGCCGGTGCGGCCCGTCGTCGGCGGGCCCGGAGAACATGGTGACCTCCTGGGCGGGGGTGTTCATCAGGAACCACGGCGACTGGTCCGTACGCCAGATCCGACCGGCCCCCGCCTCGTACGGATCCACGGCGTACACCTCCACCGGCCGTCCGGGCGCCTCCTCGGCGCAGCGGGCGGCGAGCCGCTCCAGGACGGAGAGCCCGCGCGGTCCCATGCCGACGAAGGCGATCCGCAGGGGGTCCGCGGGTGCCACCGGGGCGCCGCGGCGTCCGGGGTCCGGCGCGGAGGCGCGGCCCGGGGCCTGCGCCGGCGCGGTCCGCTCGTGTCCCGGCGCCGGGTCGGCGGCCCGGTCCCGGGCCCGGCCGTGTCCCTCGGCCGGCCCCCGGCCCGGGAGCCCGCTCCCGGGCGCGGCGGAGGCCGCCTGTGCCCGGCCGGCGTCCGTCCCGGCCGCGCGGTCGTGCTCGCGGGCGACCCGGTCGAGCATGCCGGAGAGCTGTCGCGAAGTCATCGGAGTGGTCCTCCTGCTGGTGGTGAGCAGCGGAAGCGCGCCCAGGTCGGTCCACTGCAGGCGCCCGTCCGGTGCGACGGTGGAACGGACGGCGCCCCGGTTGTCCGGGTGGAGGCAGAACGGCACGTCGAGCAGGCCCCGGTCGAAGGCCTTGAGCAGGGCGGCGCCGATGTCGTCGGAGAGGCCGAGGACGACCGTGACCAGGGCACGGGCCTCGGCGAGCACCTCTTCGGCGTCCGCGTCGGCCGATCCTCCATGGCCGCGCGCTCCGGGCCCCGGGGTGCCGGCGGCTCCGGCGGCACGGGGGGCGCGGGCGGCCGCGTCGGCGGCGATCCGCAGCGCGGTCAGGTTCTCGGCGACGGTCGGGATGCGGTGCGCCTCGGTCTCGGTCTTCACGATCAGGCGCTGCGCGCCGCCCCGGACGGCCAGTTCGGCGCTGCGGCGCAGCAGCAGCCGGGCGCCGGGCACGGTCCTGGGATAGACCCCCATGTAGGTGTAGAGCACGAGGTGGCGGTCCACGGCAGGCGGCAGGAACTCGTCGGCGAGCAGCCGGAGCGCGGTGAGGGCGCCGGCGTCCTGGGCGGGGTGGGTCTGCTGGGCGTAGCTGAGGGAGACGCTGGTCGCCCCGTGGGCCGCGAAGAAGAGGCATTCGAGGACGGAGACGGCGACGAGGAGCGAGGGCGGGCAGAGCTGGCCGAGCAGGCAGCCGCCGAAGGACTCCAGGTGGGCGCGGCGGCCGTGCGCGCGGCTCTCCTCGGTCAGGAAGGCGACGGAGTCGCGCCAGGCGGCGACGGATTCGGCGAGCGGGGTGCGGCCGTAGGGAAGGCAGTACGAGACGGGGCCGCCCTCGGAGGCGGCGAGTCCGGCGGCGGTCATCGTGCGGAAGATCGCCATCGGGTCGGCCGAGCCGTGCCGGACCTGGACGGGTGTGGTGTGGCCGGCCGCCGCGGCGACCCGTGCGGTGGTGGCGGGGCCGTGGCTGACGAGCGGGAAGCCGTTGAGGGGCAGGCCGCCGCGCAGGGCGGCGGTGGCGGCGGCGTGGTCGCCGACGCGGGTGTAGCTGTCGATGGTGAGGGTGGCGACGGTGCGCTGGGGCAAGGCGGCGACGGCGGCGACTCCGGCGGCCATCTCGCGGGGCCCGACCATGCCCATCCGGGGCTGGACGACCAGTTCGCCGGCCTCGGCCGCGGCGCGGACGTGGGCGCCGAGGTCACCGGCGGCGTACGGGGGCGGGGCGGACGTCGTCAAGCCGCGGCCCGCCCGGTACACGCGCCGCCGAGTCCGGCGAGCCGGCGCAGCAGCGCCGTGGGCGGGGTGCCGTCCGCGTACACCTCGTCGTATCCGGCGTCGAGGAGTTCGGCGGTGCGGGTGGCGGCGCCCTCGGGCGAGATGCCGAGCAGTCCGCCGATGACCATGGGGACGGTCCGGGTCGCGCGGTCGGCGCGCAGGGCGCGGGCGGCGCGCAGCCCGTCCTGGTGGCCGTGGCCGTTGACGGAGGAGAGCACGACGAGGTCGGGGTTGGTCATCCGGGCGGTGTCGACGAGCAGCTGCTCGGGGACGCAGGGGCCCAGGTTGAGCACCGAGTGCCCGTGCTCCTCCAGGAAGAGCTGGAGGTGAACCAGGTTCCAGGTGTGCGCGTCGGAGGAACCGGTGGTGAGCAGGACCCGGCGGGAGGGCTCGGGACTGCGCAGGGACTGGGGCCGTGCGGGCGGTGTCATGGCGTCTCTCCGGAAGGCGTGCGGACGGGCGGGCGTTCGGGACGGGCGCGGGTACGGAGCGAGGCCGCCGGGCCTGTGGGGCCCGGTGGCCTCGGGGTGTGCGGACGGGTCAGGGGGCCGGGACGCCGGCTCCGACGCCGGTGGTGATCTCGCCGTCCTCCGGGGTGCGCGGGGCGGCGGGGCGGGCGCGGACGGCGAGGACGGTGCAGCCGGTGGCGCTGGACATCTGGTGGCGGGTGCCGGGCTCCTCGACGACGAGGTCGCCGCGGTGGAAGCGGCGTCCGTCGCTGTGGTCGAGGGTGCCGTCGAGGACGAGCATCAGCTCGTGGCCCAGGTGTTCGTGGAAGTCGCCGTGGGCGCCGGGCGGGAAGCGGAGCAGCAGGGAGGCGGAGTCCTCGTCCTCGGCGGGGTCGGGGCCCCAGAGGACGACGTACTCGACGCCGACGCGGCCGGGTTCGGCCCAGGGGACCCAGGGCAGGTCGGTCTGGTCGAAGCCGTTGCGGAACACGTCGCGGAAGACGGTGACGTCAGGCACGGGCGGTGACCTCCGGGGTCCGCTGGGCGACGACGGACGGGATGCCGCCGGGGCCCCAGGGCTGGGGGCCGTTGACGATGGGGGCGCCGATGAGCGAGCCGAACTCGCGCCAGGCGCCGTCGTAGTTGCGGATGTCGGGCAGGCCGAGGAGCTCGCTGAGCACGAACCAGCTGTGCGCCGAGCGCCAGCCGACGCGGCAGTACACGACGGTCGGGGCGTCGGTGCGGACGCCGGCGTAGGCGCGGGCCAGTTCCTCCTGGTCGCGGAAGGTGCCGTCGGGGCGGACGGCGGTGTGCCAGGGGATGTGGTCGGCGGAGAGGGCGTGGCCGCACCGCACGCCGAGGTCCTCGGGGACGCCGGGCGGGGTGTTGCTGTGGCCGAGGTACTCCTCCAGGGAGCGCACGTCGAGCAGCTGGTGGCGGCCGATGTGGTCGAGCATGTCCTCGCGGCGGGCCCGGACGGACTCGTCGACGGAGGGGACGGGGTAGGTGACGGGCGGCCGCTCCGGGGCGTCCCGGGTGAGGGGAGCGCCGAGCGCCTCCCAGCGGAGCCGGCCGCCGTCGAGGAGCCGCAGCCGCCGGTGGCCGTAGAGGGCGAACTGCCAGTATCCGGCGGCGGCCCACCAGTTGTTGTTGCCGCTGAGGAAGACGACGGTGTGGTCGGCGGATATGCCGTGCCGGCCGAGGAGTGCGGCGAAGGCCTCGGGGCCGATGACGTCCCGGCGCACCGGGTCCTGGAGGTCGCCGGTCCAGTCCAGGCGGACGGAGCCGGGGACGCGGTCCTGGGTGCTGCCGCCTTCGGTGATCTCGACGAGGACGGTGTTCGCGTCGAGGGCCGCGGGGTTCCGCAGCCCTTCCATGACCTGCTCGCAGCTGACGAGCAGTCTGTCTCGTTGCATGGGCGCTCCGTTGAGGGTCGAACCGCACGGGTGTGGGTGCGGAGGACGGGGGTCACCGCCGGGGCGGGCGGTTCACCACCAGTACGTCGGGTACTTGCCGATCGCGCCGAGGCGGGAGGCGACGACGCCCACGACGACGAGGAGGGCGCTGCCGACGGCGAGCAGGACGAGGAAGCGCAGGGGCGCCGGGTCCTGGAGGACGGCGAGGACGGCGGTGGCGGCGGCGGGGGCGTGGACGGCCCGCAGCAGCAGCATGAGTCCGACGCTGAGGCCGGCGGCGACGGCGGCCACCCAGAGGGAGTGGCCGAAGGCGGCGACGGCGAGCAGGCCGAGGACGCCGGAGCCGACCTGGCCGAGCATGACGCCCCGGGGCTGGGCCGGGGGCAGGGCGGGGGTGCTGCAGACGATCATCGCGGTGGCGGCGAGCGGCGCGATCATCAGCAGGTGACCGGTGGCCTCGCCGAGGGCGACGAGGATCAGCAGCGACACGACGGTGGCGGCGGTGCCGAGGACGGCGGGCCGGGCGCCGGGGAAGGGCGGGGCGCCGCCCGCCCAGCGGCTGCGGGCGGGCGGGGCCGCCGCGCCCACGGGGGTCTGGGTCTGGTTGCTCACGGGTGTTCTCTCCTTGGCGGGGGCGGGCGGGGTTCCGCCGGGGGCCGGCCGAGGGCTCGGCCGGCCGGGGCGGGTCAGCGGTGGGTGCCGCCGAAGTAGCGCATGGCCTGCCGGTGCACGACCTTGCCGATGCGGTGGCCCATCTCGATGCCGGGCTCGTTGTCGAAGCTCCAGTGCATCCCGCCGTACACGCGGGAGATGCCGGCCTGGTGGGCGGCGTCGCTGAAGGTGGGCCAGTGCAGGACGACGTCGGTGCGCGGGGTGAGGCCGGGCTCGACGGTGGAGGCGCCCGCCTTGAAGCGGTAGGAGTCGCCGAAGGAGTCCGAGCCGGTGAAGCGGCGCAGGAACTCGGCCGCCGCGCCCGAGAAGGTGCTGTGGCCCGAGACGGTCGCCGGGAACGGCGGGACCGCCACGTACGCCTGCCAGTCGACGCCGTCCATGGTGACGGTGCCGAGGCCGGGGCCGCCCCACGCCTGGATCCGCTGTCCGCGCCGGTCGTAGGGGATGAGGGTCGAGGGGCGCGCGAAGTCGTAGTCGGCCTTGACCGCCCAGGAGCCGATGGCGGCGTCGCACTCGGCCATGTTGAGGCCGAAGAAGAGCTGGGCGTCCTCGTCGACGCCGTGGCCGTCGCGGGCGGAGACGTACCGGCCCCACATCTGCTGGGCGCCGGGCGGGGTGACGTCGTCGTTGAGCCAGAACTCCGCGATGGCCTTCTGCTCGTCCGTCAGGTGGGCGCTGATGTCGAGGAGTTCCTCGATGGCGGCGGTCATCCGGACGGAGGGGTACGCGGGCGGGGCGGGGACCGTGAACTGGTCGGGGCGGCTCAGCGCGAAGGGCTGCATCACCGCGAACTGCGGGGTGAGGTAGCGCTGCGTCTTGCCGTTGACGACGAGCGGCGTCCAGTGGGCCGGGTCCGTGATCGTCGACGGGTCGAAGGCGCCCGCGGTCTGGGGGGCGTTGCGCGGCTGGTAGCCGGTGGTGTCGGAGTACGCGGGGGTGCCGAGCTGGTTGGCGCCGTCGGCGTGGCGGTACTCCAGGACGGCCTGCGCGGTGCGCCGGCCGATCCAGGCGGGGCTGTACGGGCGGGGGTCGGTGAGCTCCGGGTCGTGGCCGAGGCTGCGCAGCATCGAGTCGATCGGGACCTTGTACTCGGGGTACAGGTCGAGCAGCGCGAGGTGCGCGGCGTAGCTGATGGCCTCGTTCTTGTTGTCGAGCGTGCGCTCGGCGCGGGGCCGGCGCAGGGAGCCGCCGAAGCGGGTGCCGACGGCACAGCGGTCGTAACAGGCCCAGGCGTCGTAGACGGCGTTGTGGAGGACCGCGAGGGCGCGGGCGTTCACGGTGGCGGGCCCGAAGCGGTTGCCGGCGGCCTGGTAGCGGCCGAGGATCGCGTCCATCGCCGCCTGGTTCCAGCGGATGACGACGCTGGGGTCCGCCACGGCGCCGGGCCGGCGGCGGCCGGTGCGGGTCTCCGCCTCGAAGCTGGTGGGAACGCCCCAGGCCGAGGTGCCGGGCAGGGCCAGGATCCCGGCCGCGGCGGCCGTCGTGGTGAGCACCCGGCGCCGGGTGGGGGCCGTGCGGGCGGTGCCGGTCGTGGTGGAGGCGGGGACGGCGGGTCGGTGGGACATCCGTGGATTCCTTCGCGGGGCCGGGAGCGGACGGACTCGGTCCGGGTCTGCGGATCAAACACAAACTCGAACAGTCCTCAGGCTGGCGAGATCTGATCGCTTCCGGCAACGCCCGATCGACTTCTTCCATCGCAGGCATGCAAGGAAGCGATGGGCGTCGCGGGGGTGCCCGGAACGCGGTTAGCGTGAGGACGGCCGTCCGACCCTCCCGCTCGATTTCGGCGCGATCCGAGCGGTCCACCGCCCGCCACCGGTCCGCATCGGGATCCCGGTGCGTCCTCTCCGGCTCCGGACCCCCGCCGATCCCCGCCGATCCCCGGTCCCGCCCGTTCCGCCAGGCTCCCGTGACGACTCGTGTTGGAGATGCCCACGCATGACCGTTTCCTCCCAGGCGATGGCCCCCGCCACGACCTCCGCCCCCGGCCCGCTGCCCGGCACCGCGTCCCCCTCCGCCCCGCCGGCGCCCGCCCCCCTCTTCGACCGGCTCGCCCCCCGGCTCCACCGGTACGGCCTGGGCATGCTGCGGGCCGCGCTCGGCGGGGTGTTCGTGTGGTTCGGCGTCCTCAAGGTCATCGGCCTGAGTCCGGCGGCCGAACTCGTCGTCGCCGTCCTGCCGTTCCGGGCCGGCGACTGGTTCGTGCCCGCGCTCGGCTGGGGCGAGGTGGCCCTCGGCCTCTGGCTGGTGTCCGGGCGCGCCCGTGCCGTGGCACTGCCGGTGCTCGCCGCCCACCTCTGCGGCACGTTCGCGGTGCTCGTCCTCACCCCGCAGGCGGCGTTCGCGCACTCCAACCCGCTGCTGCTGACGCTGGTCGGCGAGTTCGTCGTCAAGAACGTCGTGCTGCTCGCGGGAGCGGTGGTGGTCACCACCCACCCGCGCCACCGGGACGCCGCGCCCGGGCGAGCGCTCTGACGTCGGCTCGATCGCCGAAAACGTCCAGGGCCGGCCCACGGAACCTCGTACAATACCAAGCAGTCGGTTTGGAGTTGTCGAGCGGTGGGCCGCGACGGGAATCAGGGCCGTGCCGCCGGGACACGGTGTCACGGGAGCCATGGTTGACCAGACAGGTACGGGCCACGCGGACCCGCGACGCGCTCATCAGGTCGGCGGCCGCCGAGTTCGACCGGCGGGGCTACGAGTCGGCCACCCTGTCGGCGATCAGCTCCGGCGCGGGCGTCAGCCCCGGAGCCCTCCACTTCCACTTCGAGAACAAGGCCGCGGTCGCCGTCGCCGTCGAGGGCGAGGCGGCCGCCACGCTGCGCCGGACGGCACGGCTCGAGTACCGCCGCCCCTCGGACGCCCTGCAGAACCTCGCCGACACCGTCCACGCCCTGGCCCGGCTGCTCCGCGAGGACGTCGTCGTCCGGGCGGGGTTCCGCCTCAGCTGCGCGGACGACGGCCGCACGGAGCTCAACCTCCGTCAGGAGTGGCAGGGTTGTGTCCAGCAGCGGCTCGCCGAAGCCGCCGACGAGGGCCTGCTCGCCACCGACCACGGCCGTCTCCAGGACCTCGCCCGCACGGTCGTCGCCGCCACCGTCGGGCTGGAGACCCTCGGCCGCGACAACGCCGAGTGGCTCTCCCCCCGGACGGTGACCGGCCTCTGGCAGACCCTGCTGCCCCTCCTGGCCGCGCCCGGCGCCCTCCCGGCCCGGGAGGTGACCGACGGCGAGGCCGCGGGCCTGGAGGTCACAGGCCGGGAGGTCACCGCCGCTGAGGTCCCCGGTCTGGAGGCCACCGGCCGGGAGCCGGCCGGTACCACGGCCCCGGTGGGCTGAGCGTCCCGCCGTCCGGCTCCGCGCGGGGCGCGGGGCCGGGTCCGGTCACGCCCCGGCCAGGAGCCCCCGATACCAGGGCAGGTCCGCGGCGATGCCCTCGGTGAACGCCGGCCCCGGATCGCACCCCAGGTCGCCCCAGGGGCGGTCGTCCTCGAACCAGTGATCGGGGGCGAGCATGGCGAGGTGGTGCAGCGCGAAAGGCAGGTCCGCGAGGAGCTCGCGCGCCTCGGCGACGTCCACCGCGGCGCCCCGGCCGTCGCCCGGCCGCCCGGTGACGAGCGCCTCGCAGGGCGCGAGCAGCTCCGCCACCGGGACCGGCACCGGGTGGTTGACGTAGTACGGACCCGGCCGCGTCCGGTCCGAGAGCGCCGCCCCGACCAGGGCCCCGGCCAGCGCGTCGACGCCGATCACGGAGTGCAGCGAGGCGCCCGCGTCGAGCGGGCCGGGCAGCGCCGCGAGCAGCCGGACCAGACCGGGCACCAGCTGCCGGTCGCCCGTGCCGTACACGAAGTGCGGCCGCAGCACGGTCCCGCCGGCGTCCAGGACGTGCCGCTCCCCCGCCGCCCGGGTGCGGCTCGTCGCCGAGCCCGGGGCGAGCGGGAGGGTGCCGGGGGCGGCGGCGCGGAAGGGTCCGCGTCCGTGCACGGAGGCGGTGCTGAGGGCGACGATCCGGGTCACCCCGGCCCCCTGGGCGGCCTCGACGAGGGCGCGCGCGCCCTCGTCGTTGACCGCGCGGGCGGTCTCCTCGTCCACGCCGATCGCCGAGGCGCAGTGGATCACCACGTCGACGCCCTCGCAGGCGCGGCGGAGCGAGGCGTGGTCGCGGAGGTCGCCGACGACGGTCTCGGAAGCAGGTCGGCGGTCCGGGTTCCGCTCCTCGGGACCCGGCCGGTCCGTCGTGGCCGCCGCCCGGGGCGGGACCGGCCGGCGGGCGAGAAGTCCGACGTGGTCGACGTCCGCGCGTGCCGCGGCCGTCGCCGCCACGCGGCCGCCGATGAATCCGGTGGACCCGGTGATCAGGATGCGAGGCACGGAGGTTCCCGTCCGGTTCAGCCCGCGCGCCGGCCGTCGAGGCCGCCGGCGGCCACCGCCAGGGAGCGGGAGGGGGAGGTGAGGGTCGAGACGAAGACGGACCGGCCGTCCTGCCTGCCCTCGATCCGGACGGTGTCGACCGAGGGGTCGGAGGTGGGCACGGCCTCGGCCTCGATCCAGCAGGGGCTGTCGAGTTCGGCGTAGCGGGAGAAGGAGACGTCCATGCCCGTGGGCAGGTAGCCCTCGGCGCCGGTCGTCAGCGCGGCCGCCTGCCGGGCGGCCTCCAGGAGCATCATCCCCGGCACGTGGTCGTTCGGGCGCCGGAAGAGGGTGGAGTGGCCGGTGTTGACGCGCAGCCGCCACTGGCCCGGTCGGGTGCCCGGCGCCAGGACGACGTCCCGGGAGTGCGCGCGGCCGACCAGGTGCGGGGCCACGCCGGGTATGAGGGGGACGGGCGCGCCGAGGGCGGCCATCCGCTCGCCGCGGATCCGGCGGTACGCCTCCAGGGAGGTGGAGCGCGCCAGGGCGCCGCCGGTGCCCAGGTGCCGGCCGTCGCGGGTGAGGACCACGGTGGTGCGCAGGTTCCCGAGCCGGCCGCCGCGGTTCCCGAGTTCGGCGCAGACGACGTCGAGCGTGACGTCGGAGGAGAGGCCGTCGACGACGAGCGCCTCGGTGGCGGCCGTGTAGTGCAGGCCCCACATGACGAACTGGTCCTCCACGGGTACCCCCAGCTCGGCGTGAGCCACCAGCATGGTGGCCTGACGTATCGTCTCGGCCACCAGCAGGGGGTCGTGACGGTCCCCCGCAGGCAGAGAGAAGAAGGGATGTGCCGCAGGCCAGTGAGCCGAGACGGAGAACCGCTCGGGCCCCAGCTGTGTCCAGCCCGTGGGGATGATGTCGGCGGGGTCGGCTCGGTGGACGAACTCCCCGGGGACGCGCGCCGTCGCTCTGCGACCGTCCTGGCCCATGGATACCCCTTGCGTCCCCGCGCCCCCGGGCGGAATGTCCGCCCTGCCTAGAATACGTACAGCCCGGTTTTCTTTTCAATGCTTCACGTCACACGTTGAGCACAGACAGCAGGAGGCGCCTTGGCGCAGCAAGCGCGTGCGATCAGGACCCGGCGGGCGATCCTGGAGGCGGCCGCGACCGTGTTCGCGGAGCGCGGCTACGAGCGGACGACCATCGGGGAGATCCTGGTCCGCGCGGGGGTCACCAAGGGGGCACTGTACTTCCACTTCGCCTCCAAGGAGGAGGTGGCCCTCGGGGTGCTCGACGCCCAGATGCTCGACGTCCCGCTGCCGCCTCGGGCGATCAAGATCCAGGAGCTGGCGGACCAGTGCTTCCTGCTCACCCAC
The DNA here is from genome assembly GCF_055584185.1 of Streptomyces sp. NPDC104202. Classification (NCBI taxonomy): domain Bacteria; kingdom Bacillati; phylum Actinomycetota; class Actinomycetes; order Kitasatosporales; family Streptomycetaceae; genus Streptomyces; species Streptomyces sp. NPDC104202. Next base: position 121,957 of record NZ_JBVJMN010000018.1, read on the forward strand.
CGCCTGCAGCACGACGCGCTCGTGCGGGCCAGCGTGGGCCTGGCCCTGGACACCGGCGCCACGGGGGTCGACCGGGTCGGCGCCTTCACGGCGTGGATCGACGAGGTCTCGGAGATCCTGACGGCCTCGCACGCGCGCGGGGAGCTCCTGCTCCATGTGAAGGTGGCGGACACGGCCAGCCTCTTCTGCGGCGCCTTCTCCGGCGTCCAGGCGATGTCCCAGATCCTGTGCGACCGCGAGGACCTGGCGCACCGGGTCTCGGTGCTCCTCCAGCACTTCATGCCGAGCATCTGCACGCCGGCGCTGCTGACCGGCCTCGACCTGACCGAGGGACGCGTCGCGCTGCTGGCCGCCGAGTACGACGAGCAGCTGCTCCGCCGGGACCAGGGCGGGCACGCGGACACCCATGACTGAGAGAACCGACCGGACGGTTTGAAGCGCCCCGACGCAGATCGCGTCGGGGCGCTCTGGCGTCATGGCACTGAGTGTGTTTTGCTGAGGGTACTCAGTGCCACAAGCGTCTAGGGGAGCTCCACATCATGGGCAAGGACTTCGACCTGTATCGGCCCTCCGAGGAGCACGACATGCTCCGGGAGTCGGTCCGCGCTCTCGCGGAGGCGAAGATCGTTCCGTTCGCCGCGGCGGTGGACGAGGAGGGGCGTTTCCCGCAGGAGGCCCTGGACGCGCTGGTCGCCAACGACCTGCACGCCGTGCACGTGCCCGAGACCTACGGCGGCGCGGGCGCGGACGCGCTGGCCACGGTCATCGTGATCGAGGAGGTCGCCCGCGCCTGCGGTTCCTCCTCGCTGATCCCGGC
>NZ_JBVJMN010000019.1:0-25390 GCF_055584185.1 Streptomyces sp. NPDC104202
CGGCGAGCCAACGCAACTCCAGAGAATACCCCCCCCCCCCCCCCCCCCCCCCCCCCCCCCACCCCCCCCCCCCCCCCCCCCCCCCCCCCCCTCCCCCCCCCCCCCCCCCCCCGCCTTCGGCCATCACCTGCCCTTCGGACCTGGCGGCGGGTGGTGCGCCGGTGGAGCGGGTCGGATTACTTGACGACGCCGAGCGACGCGTAGTCGTAGCGGCCGTTGTAGGCGTCCGCCGTGTAGACGTTGGTCAGCCGGGAGCTGCGCCAGATGATGTTCTTCTCGTGGGTGAAGGGCAGGTAGACCGCGGCCTCCGACACCTTCGTGTTGATCTGCTTGTAGAGCTCGCCGGCCTTGACCGGGTCGGTCTCCTTCAGCGCCTGGTCGAACAGGCCGTTGACGGCCGGGTCGTTCAGCTCCGAGAAGTTGTTGTTGCCGCTCTGGAGGATGAAGCGGCCGTCGACCAGCGGCTGGAGGAAGCCCTGGCCCGACGGGAAGTCGGCGCCCCAGCCCATGATGATGATGCCGTAGCCCTTGTCCTTGACGACCTTCGGCGAACCGATGATGCCGGAGGTCTGGGCGCCGTCGAACTGGTCGATCTGGGCGTCGATGCCGACGGCCTTCAGCGACTGCTGGAGGGACTCGGCGGTCGCGATCTCGATCTTCTTGTTGTTGCGGACCGCGATCGTGGTCTTGAAGCCGTTCGGCTTGCCGCACTTCGCCAGGGCCTCCTTGGCCTTGGCGAGGTCCGGGGCGCCGGCGAGCTTGCCGTACGGGTCGGCCTTCGGGTCGGCACCCTTGATCGCCGGCGGCAGCATGTTGGAGGCGATGTCGCCACCGGCCTGCGGGCCGCCGCGGGCGGTCTGCAGCGACTTGGAGTCGGCCGCGTAGATGATGGCCTTGCGGCACTCGATGTTGGGGATGACCGTCTGCGGGAAGACCGCGTAGCGGATGAAGCCGGTCTGCGGGTTGTCGACGTTGCCCTTGTGCTGCTGGAGCACCTTCTGGCGGGCGGCGGCGCCGACGCCGGTGGCGTTGATGTCGAGGTCGTACTCGCCCTCGACCAGGCGGTTGTCCATGTCGTCGGCGTTCGTGGTGAACGTGACGCTGATCTTGTCCGGCAGGGCCTTGCGGACGGTGTCCGTCTTGGCGTCCCACTTGTCGTTGCGGACGAGCTTGATGGACTTGTTGGGGGTGTACGAGTCCCACTTGTACGGGCCGGAGGAGAAGGGCTTCAGGCCGTACTTGGCCTTGGTGTCCTTGTCCTGGCGGACCGGGGAGGCCGCCGGCATGGCCAGCATCTGCAGGAAGTCGCCGTTGGCGACCGGCAGCTTGAAGACGATGGTCTTGTCGTCCGGGGTCTCGATCGCCTTCAGGCCGAGCTTGTCCGCGGAGGTGTCCTTGTACGGGCCCTTGTACTCGCCCTTGGGGTCGAGGACCTGCTGGAGGTAGATCGGGCCGCCGGAGATGACGTCCTGGGCCCAGATGCGCTCGATGCCGTACTTGATGTCCTTGGAGGTGATCGGCTTGCCGTCCTCCCAGGTCACCCCGTCCTTCAGCGTGAAGGTGTAGGTGAGGCCGTCGGCCGAGACCTTGCCGGAGTCGGTGGCGAGGTCGGGGACGAGCTCGGTGGAGGCGGCGCCCGGCTCGGCCTTGAAGGTGACGAGCTGGCGGGTGTAGTAGCGGGCGAAGTCCCACACGAAGCCGTAGTAGCCGCGCTGCGGGTCCCAGTTGTCGGCCTCCTGCGAGCCGATGAACTTCAGCTCGCCGCCCTTCTTGTCGGAGGCGTTGGCGACCTTGTTCACACCGGCGTTGAAGCCGGCGGCGCCGGACGTGCCCTTGTCGCCGCCGCCGCCGTTGCCGCCGCCACAGGCGGTCGTGACGACCATGGTGGCCGCGGCGAGCAGCGCGCCCGCGGCGATTCTGCGCTGGGAGCTCTTCAGCATGGGTCCAACAACCTCCGGGATAGTGGCGGCCGAAACGGCGGTCCGCCGATTGGGGATGGGCCTCCTGTCGCCAGCGGCAGGGGCGGGTCTTGCGTGTCGTCGGCGAACGGTCAGCGGGAGCCCTTCGGGTCGAGCGCGTCACGCACGCCGTCGCCGAAGAGGTTGAACGCCAGAACGGTGATGAAGATGGCGAGGCCGGGGATCACCATGAACAGGGGGTCCGACTCATAGGTGGTGATGGCCGTCGACAGCATCTGCCCCCAGGAAGCGGTGGGAGGCTTCACACCCGCGCCGAGGAAGCTGAGCGCCGCTTCGGTGAGGATGTTGGTGGGAATCATGAGGGTCGCGTAGACCGTGATCGGGGCGATCAGGTTCGGCAGCAGCTCGCGCCGCAGGATGTAGAGGCGGCCGGCGCCCAGGCTCTGGGCGGCCTCGACGTACTCGCGGTTGCGCAGCGAGAGGGTCTGGCCGCGGACGATGCGGCCCACGTAGGGCCAGCCGAAGAAGCCGATGACCAGGACGAGGGCGGCGATGCGGACGCCGGATCCGTCCAGGCCGAGGAACTCGTTGGGCAGCACCGAGACGAGGGCGATCGTGAAGAGCAGCTGCGGGAAGGCCAGCATGACGTCCATGACCCGGCTGAGGGCGGCGTCGATCCAGCCGCCGAAGTAGCCGGCGATGATGCCGAGGACGGTGCCGAGGACGACCGCGAAGACCGCCGCCAGGAAGGCGACGAGCAGCGAGATCCGGGCGCCGTAGACGACGCGGCTGAAGACGTCGCGGCCGTTGACGGGCTCGACCCCGAAGAGGAAGTCGGAGCTGACGCCTCCCCACGAACCGATCGGGGTGCCGAACAGCGGGTCGATCTGGTCCTCGTGGAACTCGTCGGGCGGGTGGCCCAGGAGTCCGACGATGAGCGGGGCGAAGATCGCGACCAGGACGAGGAAGATGACGACGAAGGCGCCCGCGAGGGCGAGCTTGTCGCGCTTGAGGCGCGTCCAGGCGATCATCCAGGGCGAGCGGCCCTCGATCGCCTTGGCGGCGGCACCGGGGGTGCCGGGGGTGTCCGGAATGCCGGATGCGTCGGGCGCGCCGTCGACGGTGGCGGTCGCCTCGCCCGCACTCGTCTCGTGCAGTGGTGCCGTCATCGTGGTGAGGACCCCTCTCGGCCGCCGGTAGCCGGCCCTTGCCCGCCGCGGGTAGCGGCTCGGTGGAACAACCTGCTGGGCACCTGCTCGAAAGGAGCCGAACGCCCGGTGTTCCGGGGAGTCTTCAACGCGCTCGCGATCACCCGCCAGCCCTGACGGGGAATGTTTGCTCAAACGTGATGCGGTGCTGCGACTTCCGTTATCCGGACGTCGTGATCGCGTGAGCGGACCATCTCGGGTCCTCTTCGCCACAATCGGGCATGTCGCCCAACAGCGCTTTCGACCTCATCAATTGGGGCGAACGAGGGGCTCCGGCGGGGCCCCCGGGGCACGGGTGAAGAAGGGAGGCGTCTCAGTATCCGGACGGGGTCGCCGGCGGGTATCCGTACCCCGGGGCGGGGGCGGCGGCGCGGCCGGCGTGGGCCTCGCGGTCGTAGAAGGGGCGGGCGTTCGCGCGCAGCCAGAGCGCCACCGGGTCGTACGCATCGGAGAGCGCGACCGTCGAGACGGGCAGCCCGTCGGGCACGGAGCCGATGGACTGGCGCATCATCGCGCGGACGGTGTCGACGGCGGCCGCGGAGGTGTCGTACAGGTCGAGGCCGACGACGAGGTACGGGGAGCCGAGCGCGGGCTGCACCCAGCCGCGGCGCAGCGAGCGGACGACCGGGGTGCGGTGCGCGTTCTGCGTGAGCAGGGCGTAGAACTGCGGGATCTCCAGCGCGGGCTCGGTGACGCGCAGCGGGCCCGCGGGCATCCGGTCGAGGCCGGTGGCGATCCGGCGCAGGTCGGCCCAGGGGATGCCGACGCCGCCGCCGGGGGCGTGCGGATTGAGCCAGACGCCCCAGCGGTCGGGATAGAGGGCGCGGGCGATGTCCCGGCCGGTGACGACCTCGTGGCCGCGGTTCCAGCCGGAGGCGGCGAGCTCCTGGGCGGAGGTGACGCAGGGGGCGTAGCCGAAGCCGTCGACCTCCATGTTCCCGTACTGGGCGTCGGCGGAGCCGGCCGATCCGTGCCAGAGCAGCATCCGGAGTTCGCCGTCGGCGAGGGCGTGCAGCAGCTGCTCGTACGCGTCGTAGCGTCCGGGCGCCACCTCGCGCAGCATGCGCTCGACCTCTCCGGCCGCCGCGGTGCCTGACGCGCTCACCATGGGTCCCCGCCCCTCTTCCGTCCACCGTGTCCGCGCGGCGTGCGTGCCGCTGCCGAGTCCGTTCGGCCCACCGGCCAGTTCAGCTTAAACAGGCGCCCGCTCACACGGCGGCGCGCTGGTAGAACGGGCGGACCCGCTCCAGCATCCAGTCGCCGACCGGGTCCTGCGCCATGTCGAGCAGGATGAGGTTGACCGGCCAGGCGACCTCGACGCGGCCGAGGGCCCTGCCGAGGGCGTCCAGGGGCGCGTTGCGGTCGACGCCGTCCCAGGCGGCCAGCTGGACGCCGACGAAGAGGGCGGGTTCGGTGCCCTCGACGCTGGCGAGCGCGCGCCGGGCGCTGGTGACGACGCCGGTGGCCTCGAACTCGGCGGAGGCCGCGGCGAGGAAGTCGACCGGGTCGTCCTGCCAGTCGGGCTCGAAGAGCCGGACGCGGCCGCCGGAGGCGGGGCCGTCGAGCGGGGTGCGGCCGGTGCGGCAGAGTTCGGCCACGGCCGGCGGCGGCAGCGGGACGCCGACGGTGCCGCCGGGGTTCACGGCGATGCCGAGCTGCGGGGGAAGACCGCGGGCGAAGTCACGGGCGGGGGCCACCGCGAAGGACATGTGGGCTCCGACACAGGCGAGGAACTGCTGCTCGGAGCTGAAGACGGGGACGTAGGCCGCGCCGTCGATCTCCAGGGTGGGCAGGTCCAGGTCGGGACTGTCGGGGCCGCCGCCGTTGGGCAGGGGCACCCAGACCGCGCTGCGGCCCAGCACCTCGACGAGCCGTCCGCCCGCCGCGGGGTTGCCCAGTGAGGCGGCAAGGGCCTCCTCGAGCTCGTTGCCCGGCCACGTCACGTCCACGGTCGCCTTTCCCCTTCTCGCACGGCCTGCCGCACCGGCCGCCCGGCAGCACCCTAACGCCGCCCCGGCGCCGCCGTGGCCAAAAGGGAAGGGTACGGGCCCTTACGGGGCCGGGGGCTGTCAGGCGGCCTCGCGGAAGGAGATGCGCCGCAGGGTGTCGGCGGCCTCGCGGTCGAGGAGGGTCACGGAGGCGCAGCCGGGCGGGAGGCCGCCGGACTCGGCGGCGCGCAGGAGCCGGCCGACGGCTCTGCGGTGGCGTGCGAAGGCGTAGGCGGAGACGCCGCGGCCACGGGCGCGCTGGCCGGCCCGGGCGGTGTCGGGGGTCACGTCGAGCAGGACGAGGTGGAGGGCGCGGCCGCGGCGGCGGGCCTCACGGGCGAGCCAGCCGCGCACCCAGGACTGGGTGCCGCAGTCGTGGACGGTCACGCTGGCGCCGGAGCGCAGGGCGCGGCGGAGTCCGGCGTAGTGCGCGAGCCGGACGAGGGGGCGGTAGACGGCGTACGGCAGGAGGCGGGGCATGCGGGCCTCCCAGCGCTCGCGGGCGTCCTGGGAGTCGATGCCGTGGCCCTCGGCGGCGCGGCGCATGAGGGTGGACTTGCCGCTGCCGGGGAGCCCGGAGACGACCACGAGGTCACCGGCGGCGAAGGTGAGGGCGCGGGGGCCCCGGCCGCCGCGCTCGCGCAGGTCGCGCAGGAGGCGGCCGCGGCGGCGGGTCCGGGCGCGGGCACGCTGGGACGGTATGCCGGTGCCGGCCGCGTACGCGCCGGTGTGCTGGATCCTCATCGCTCCCCCAGTCGGGTCTCACGAGACCTGAGAAGACCCTTGCCCAAGAAGTGTAAAGAAACGGTAATGGCACACAAGCGATTTGCCCCGCCGACACCGCGTGCAATGATGTGCGCGCCAGGCGCGCACAGTCGCCACACAATCGCATACCGGCCGCTCGAATCCGCGCGGGAGAGTTCCGGACAGCCGAGCGCGTCCGGACGCCGAAGGAGCAAGACCCTCCCTTGAATCTCTCAGGCCCCGTACCGCGCGGATGAGGCAGATCTGAAAAGCGGGACACCTCGCGTGTCCCCACCCAAGGTGCAAGCCGAGGATGCCCTCGGTGAACCTCTCAGGTTCCATGACAGATGGGGAGGACGTCCTCGCCCGTCATGTGTTTTCGTCACCGATCACGCCCTTGGGACCCGGGAGCCACCCCATGACCACTGCCCCCCGTCTGACCGCCCTCGATGCCCTGCATCGTTCGCTGGGCGCGACCATGACCGACTTCGCGGGCTGGGACATGCCGCTGCGGTACGCGAGCGAGCGCGAGGAGCACAACGCGGTCCGCACCCGGGCCGGGCTCTTCGACCTCTCCCACATGGGCGAGATCACCGTCACCGGCCCGCAGGCCGTCGAGCTCCTCGACCACGCGCTGGTCGGCAACATCTCCACGGTGGGCCCGGGCCGCGCCCGCTACACGATGATCTGCCGGGAGGACGGCGGCATCCTCGACGACCTGATCGTCTACCGGCTGGGCGAGACGGAGTACATGGTCGTCGCCAACGCCTCGAACGCGCAGGTCGTCCTGGACGCGCTGGTGGCGCGCGCGGAGGGCTTCGACGCCGAGGTCCGCGACGACCGCGACGCGTACGCCCTGATCGCGGTGCAGGGCCCGGAGTCCCCCGGCATCCTGAAGTCGCTCACCGACGCCGACCTGGACGGGCTGAAGTACTACGCGGGCCTGCCGGGCACGGTCGCGGGCGTCCCCGCGCTGATCGCCCGCACCGGCTACACCGGCGAGGACGGCTTCGAGCTGTTCCTCGAGCCGGAGCACGCCGAGGGCGTCTGGAAGGCCCTGACCGAGGCGGGCGCCCCGGTCGGCCTGATCCCCTGCGGTCTGTCCTGCCGCGACACGCTCCGCCTGGAGGCGGGCATGCCGCTGTACGGCCACGAGCTGACCACCGCCCTGAACCCCTTCGACGCCGGCCTCGGCCGCGTCGTGAAGTTCGAGAAGACGACCAACGGGGGTCGCTTCGTCGGCCGTGAGGCGCTGGAGAAGGCCGCCGAGCGCGCCGAGACCGCCCCGCCGCGGAAGCTGGTCGGTCTGGTCGCCGAGGGCCGCCGGGTCCCGCGGGCCGGCTTCTCCGTCGTCAAGGACGGCGTGGTGATCGGCGAGGTCACCTCCGGCGCCCCGTCCCCGACGCTCGGCAAGCCGATCGCCATGGCCTACGTGGACGCGGCGCACGCCGCTCCGGGCACCGAGGGTGTAGGTGTGGACATCCGCGGCGCCCACGAGCCGTACGAGGTCGTCGCGCTGCCGTTCTACAAGCGCCAGAAGTGACGCATCCGTCTCACTCCGCGTCTCACCCCGTAAGACCCACGTTCATCAGTACTCCCCCGATCCAGGAGAATCAGGTCATGAGCAACCCCCAGCAGCTGCGCTACACCAAGGAGCACGAGTGGCTGTCGGACGCCGTGGACGGCGTCGCGACGATCGGCATCACGGAGTTCGCCGCCAACGCGCTCGGTGACGTCGTCTACGCCCAGCTCCCCGCCGTCGGCGACACCGTCACCGCGGGCGAGACCTGCGGCGAGCTGGAGTCGACGAAGTCCGTCAGCGACCTCTACTCCCCCGTCACGGGCGAGGTCGTCGAGGCCAACCAGGACGTGGTGGACGACCCGTCCCTGGTGAACACGGCTCCGTTCGAGGGTGGCTGGCTGTTCAAGGTGCGCGTCGCGGGTGAGCCGGACGACCTGCTCACCGTCGACGAGTACACCGCGTTCTCCGCCGGGAACTGAGACCGGGCCCGAGACCCCTTAGGGATCGATTCATGTCGCTTCTGAACACTCCCCTCCACGAGCTGGACCCCGACGTCGCCGCCGCCGTCGACGCCGAGCTCCGCCGTCAGCAGTCCACCCTCGAGATGATCGCCTCGGAGAACTTCGCTCCGGTCGCGGTCATGGAGGCCCAGGGCTCCGTCCTCACCAACAAGTACGCCGAGGGCTACCCGGGCCGCCGCTACTACGGCGGCTGCGAGCACGTCGACGTGGCCGAGCAGATCGCGATCGACCGGATCAAGGACCTGTTCGGCGCCGAGTACGCCAACGTCCAGCCGCACTCCGGCGCCTCCGCGAACCAGGCCGCCCTCTTCGCGATCGCCCAGCCGGGCGACACGATCCTGGGCCTGGACCTGGCGCACGGCGGTCACCTGACCCACGGCATGCGCCTGAACTTCTCGGGCAAGCAGTTCGACGTGGTCGCCTACCACGTGGACGAGGCCGGCCTGGTCGACATGGCCGAGGTCGAGCGCCTCGCCAAGGAGCACCGCCCCAAGGTGATCATCGCGGGCTGGTCCGCCTACCCGCGCCAGCTGGACTTCGCCGAGTTCCGCCGGATCGCCGACGAGGTCGAGGCGTACCTGTGGGTCGACATGGCCCACTTCGCGGGCCTGGTCGCGGCCGGTCTGCACCCGAACCCGGTCCCGTACGCGGACGTGGTCACCTCCACCACGCACAAGACGCTCGGCGGCCCCCGCGGCGGCATCATCCTGGCGAAGAAGGAGTTCGCGAAGAAGCTGAACTCCTCGGTCTTCCCCGGCTTCCAGGGCGGCCCGCTGGAGCACGTGATCGCGGCCAAGGCCGTCTCCTTCAAGGTCGCGGCCTCGGAGGAGTTCAAGGAGCGCCAGCAGCGCACCCTGGACGGCGCCCGCATCATCGCCGAGCGCCTGGTGCAGGACGACGTCACCGCCCACGGCGTCTCGGTCCTGTCCGGCGGCACGGACGTGCACCTGCTCCTCGTCGACCTGCGCGACAGCGAGCTGGACGGCCAGCAGGCCGAGGACCGTCTGCACGAGGTCGGCATCACGGTCAACCGGAACGCCGTTCCGAACGACCCGCGCCCGCCGATGGTCACCTCGGGTCTGCGCATCGGGACGCCGGCGCTCGCCACCCGCGGCTTCGGGGCCGAGGACTTCGCCGAGGTCGCCGACATCATCGCGGAGACCCTGAAGCCCGGCTTCGACGCCGAGTCCCTCAAGGCCCGGGTCACCGCGCTGGCGGACAAGCACCCGCTGTACCCCGGTCTGAAGTAATTTCGTACGCTTTTGTTCGTACGAAGCTCCGGGGCACCGCGCACACCGGACAGTGAGCGCGGTGCCCCCGCTCTTGTCGTCACGCCCCGCCGCACGCTCTTCTGCACCACCCCGGCAGACAACGGCGTCTAGCCCCCCACAAGGAGTCCTTCCGTGGCCATCTCGGTCTTCGACCTGTTCTCGATCGGCATCGGCCCGTCGAGCTCCCACACGGTGGGCCCCATGCGCGCGGCGCGGATGTTCGCGCGCCGGCTGAAGAACGAGGGGCTGCTGGCCCACACGGCGGCGATACGGGCCGAGCTGTACGGCTCGCTCGGCGCCACCGGCCACGGCCACGGCACCCCCAAGGCGGTCCTCCTCGGCCTGGAGGGCAACTCGCCGCGCACCGTGAACGTCGAGACCGCCGACGACGAGTTCGAGCGGATCAAGGCGAGCGGCCGGATCAACCTGCTCGGCGCCCACGAGATCCCGTTCGACTTCGACGCCGACCTGATCCTGCACCGGCGCAAGGCGCTCCCGTACCACGCCAACGGCATGACGGTCTTCGCGTACGACGCGGAGGGCGGGCTCGTCCTGGAGAAGACGTACTACTCCGTCGGCGGCGGCTTCGTCGTGGACGAGGACGCGGTGGGGGGCGAGAACCCGATCGTCCCCGACGACACCGTCCTGAAGTACCCCTTCCGCACCGGTGACGAGCTGCTCCGCCTCGCGAAGGAGACCGGCCTGTCGATCTCCTCGCTGATGATGGAGAACGAGAAGGCCTGGCGCACCGAGGACGAGATCCGCGCGGGCCTCCTGGAGATCTGGCGCGTCATGCAGTCCTGCGTCTCGCGCGGCATGTCCCGCGAGGGCATCCTGCCCGGCGGCCTGAAGGTGCGCCGGCGCGCCGCGAACCTGGCGCGCAAGCTCCGCTCCGAGGGCGACCCGAAGATGCACGCCATGGAGTGGATCACCCTCTACGCGATGGCCGTGAACGAGGAGAACGCGGCGGGCGGCCGGGTGGTCACCGCCCCGACGAACGGCGCGGCCGGCATCATCCCCGCCGTCCTGCACTACTACACGAACTTCGTGCCCGGCGCCGACGACGAGGGCATCGTCCGCTTCATGCTGGCGGCCGGCGCGGTCGGCATGCTCTTCAAGGAGAACGCGTCGATCTCCGGCGCCGAGGTCGGCTGCCAGGGCGAGGTCGGCTCGGCCTGCTCGATGGCGGCCGGCGCGCTCGCCGAGGTCCTCGGCGGCACCCCGGAGCAGGTGGAGAACGCGGCCGAGATCGGCATGGAGCACAACCTGGGCCTGACCTGCGACCCGGTCGGCGGCCTGGTCCAGATCCCGTGCATCGAGCGGAACGGCATGGCCGCGGTCAAGGCCGTCACGGCGGCGAAGATGTCGATGCGCGGCGACGGCAGCCACCTGGTCTCCCTCGACAAGGTCATCAAGACCATGAAGGAGACGGGCGCCGACATGAGCGTCAAGTACAAGGAGACCGCGCGCGGCGGTCTCGCGGTGAACATCATCGAGTGCTGAGCCCGTTCCGCGGGCGGCCCGCCGGCCGTCCGGCGTTCCCCGGGCCGGGCGGCCGCCGCCGCCCGGGCCGGGGCCCGGGTCGGTAGCGCACCCAGAGCACGTAGACGTCCGGGCGCGACGGAGCGAGGGGCTCGCAGAAGAAGATCGTCGCTGTGCGGTGTGCGTCGGCTGCGCAGCCGGGTCGAGCAGACCGTCGCGGACAGGGCCGCCCCATAGGTCCGGGCCGATAGCCCGATCACGCCGGGGCCGGCACCACGCTCCTGCCCGTCTCGTGCGCGTACAGCATCGCCCGGTCCCGGAGCGAGGCGTGCACCGCCATCCGGGCGTCCCGGCGCCGCTGCGCCGGCCCGTCGGGCAGGTGCAGGATGCCCGCGTTGCCGCGCGAACCGCGCTGGATCTCCGCCGTGCGCGGGATCCGCAGCGACTGGTAGCGGTCCAGCCGGGCCGCGGTCGTCGCCGCCGCCGGATCGGCCAGACAGGCCGCCAGGTCCATCGCGTCCTCGACCGCCTGGTTGGCGCCCTGCGCCATGAACGGCAGCATCGGATGGGCCGCGTCGCCGAGCAGGGTCAGCCGCCGCGACGACCAGACCTCCAGCGGCGGACGGTCGTGCAGCGCCCACTGGTGGGTCGTCTCCACGGCCGCCACGACGTCCGCGACCAGCCCCGTCCAGCCGCCGAAGACCGCGCGCAGCGCCTCCGGGTCGCCGGGGGCCGACCAGGACTCGCCCGGCGAATCGGCCATCGGCACGGTCGCCGCGAAGCTCAGGTACTCCCCCGCCGCGACCGGGTAGCAGACGAAGTGCCCGCCCGGACCGAGCCAGAGCCGCACCAGGGGCTCGCGGGCCGTGTCCGGGAGCGCGTCCACCGGCACCAGGCCCCGGTAGATCCCGAGCCCCGAGAAGACCGGCTCGTCGCGCCGGAAGGTCTCGCGGACCGTCGAGTGGATGCCGTCGGCGCCCACCACCAGCTCCGCGTCGCGGACCGTGCCGTCCTCGAAGGCCAGCGCCACCCCGGCCGGGCCCGTCTCGCGGGCCCCGCTCAGCCGCTCGCCCAGCTTGAGGGCGCCGGGCTCGACCAGCGAGAGCAGCGCGTCGTGCAGATGCGCGCGGTGCACCGCGTAGTACGGCGCCCCGAACATCCCCTCGCACGCGGCACCCAGCGGCGTCCGGGCGATCGGCCGCCCGCTCCACCCCCGGACCTCCATGGCCTCGATCGCCACCGCCCGCTCGCGCAGGGCGGGGCCGAGGCCGAGCCGCAGGAGCGGCCGGACCGCGTTCGGCGACAGCTGGACCCCGGCCCCCACCTCCGCGAGCCGCCGCGTCTGTTCGTACACCGTGTACGGAATGCCCATGGAGGAGAGCGCACCGGCCAGCGTCAGTCCGCCGATGCCGGCGCCGACCACCGAGACGTGCGGCCGCTCCTCCGCTCCCCACTCGTCCAGATCCCCGAACCGCACCTTTGAGACCGCCTTCCGCGTCGCTGCTGTGTCGGCACCGTCGGCGTCGCCGGCCGCGGTCCCCCCGCGTCCCGGCCGTCCGCCGCACCCCGAGCATGGGCGGCCCGCAGGCCCCCGGCAACGCGGGTCACGCCCGGGGCTGACAACTGTCGCGGCTTCCATGACGTGCGTCACCGGCGCCCCGGCGCCACCGCTCCGCGCCTCCCCCGCGCCCCTAACGTCGAGGCCGCGCCCCGGAGTCCGTCTGCGGGCGACGACCCCACGACGTCCCACGACACCACCGGGAGAGACAGATGACACGAGCCGAGGGACCGCGGTGACCGCCGCGGTGGCCGTCGAAGGCCTGCAGAAGCGGTACGGCGACCACGAGGCCGTCCGCGGCGTCGACTTCACCGTCGCCGAGGGCGAGATCTTCGCCCTGCTCGGGCCGAACGGCGCGGGCAAGACCACCACCCTGGAGATCCTGGAGGGCTTCCGCGACCGCGACGGCGGACGCGTCGAGGTCCTCGGGCGCGACCCCGGCGTGAAGGCCGACGGCGCCTGGCTGCGCGGCCAGGTCGGCCTGGTGCTCCAGGACATCGCCGTCGAGCCCTACCTGTCGGTGCGCGAGACCGTCGCCCGCAACGCCGGCTACTACCCGGACCCGCGCGACGTCGACGAACTGCTCGACCTCGTCGGCCTGGACGAGAAGCGCGGCGCCAAGGTGAAGGACCTGTCGGGCGGCCAGAAGCGGCGGCTCGACCTGGCGCTCGGCGTCGTCGGACGGCCCCGGCTGCTCTTCCTGGACGAGCCGACGACCGGCTTCGACCCGAACGCCCGCCGCGGCGCCTGGGACGTCGTGCGCAACCTGCGCGACGACGGCACCACCATCGTGCTGACCACCCACTACATGGACGAGGCACAGGCGCTCGCCGACTCGGTCGTGGTCATCGCCGAGGGCCGGATCGTGGCCTCGGGCACCCCCGAGACGCTCGGCGGCCGCGACAGCGCGCAGACCCGGATCCGGTTCGCGCTGCCGGCCGGCGCCTCGCTCGCCGACGTGCCGCTGGCCGTGAGCGACGTGGAGGACGGCCTGGTGACGGCCGAGACGACCGAGCCGACGACCGCGCTGCACCGGCTGACGGGCTGGGCCCTCGACCGGGGCACGCCGCTGGACCGCCTCACCGTCGAGCAGCCGACCCTCGAGGACGTCTACCTCAGCCTGACCAGCGAGTACGTACAGCAGGAAGCCTCCTCGCCGTCGTCCGGCCGGGGGCGCACGTCGCCCGCCGGGCGGGGGCGCCGACCCGGACGGAGCCGCTCATGACCACCCTGATCCCCCCGACCACCGACACCGCCCCGGCGGCCCCGGCGCCGCGCGCCGCCGCGCCGCGCGAGCGGAGCGCCCTGGCGCTGCTCGCCCACCAGATCCGTTTCGAGCAGCTGTCGTTCTGGCGCAATCCGCAGTCGATGGTCTTCACCTTCGTGCTGCCGATCGTCATCATCGGCATCTTCGGTGCCGTGTTCAGCGGCAGCGAGGGCCAGGAGTTCTTCTTCGGCCTCACCGGCATGCAGTACTACACGCCGGTGATCGCCGCCGTGTCGGTGCTCGGCGCCTGCTACGGCCAGCTCGCGATCGTCCTGGCCATGCGCCGGCAGACCGGCATCCTGAAGCGGCTGCACGCGACGCCGCTGCCCGCGTGGGTGTACTTCGCAGGTCTGCTCGTGCACTGCGTCGTCGTCAGCATCGTGGACGTCGCCCTGGTCTTCGGCATCGGCGCCCTCTACGGCGTCGACCTGCCCACCCACTGGGGCGCGGTCCTGGTGACGCTGGTGCTCGGCGCGGCGAGCTTCTGCGCGCTCGGCGTCGGCGTGGCCTCGTTGATCAAGAACTCGGAGGCGGCCCCGGCCGTCGTGCAGTTCATCCAGTTCCCGCTGGTCTTCATCTCGGGCAGCTACTTCCCGATCCACGCGGAGCTGCTGAACACGATCGCGGGCCTGCTGCCCGTGAAGCCGTTCAACGACGCGATGCTGGCGCTGTTCACGCACGACGCCGGCTTCCAGTGGCGCGACCTCGCGGTCCTCGCCGCCTGGGGCGTCGTCGGCGCCCTGATCGCCGTCCGCAGCTTCCGCTGGGACCCGCGCCCCGAGTAGCGGGGCGAGCACCACGAAAAGGCCCGGCCGGGGAAACCGGCCGGGCCTTTCGTGACTCCCCGTGGGGGGGCGGGGGTCAGGGGACGGGCACCGCCGGGGAAGCGGCGCCGCGCGGCATCGGGGTGTGCTCCGGTACGGGGAAGGCGTGGGCGAGCACCGCGTAGGTGCGGAGCTCCTCCAGGAGGCTCAGGCCCAGCCGGTTGTGGAGCATGTGCGCGTGCGAGAAGAGGACCATGCCGGGGTGGGCCGGGGAGTGCGCGCGGATCTCGTCGGCGTGGGCGGCGAGACGGGCGTGCCAGCCGGCGAACGGGCCGTGGGCGCCCGGGTCGAGGGTCACCGCTCCCTCGACCCGGGTGATCGTGTCGAGGAGCGCGGCCGGGTGGCCGGCCTCGGCGGCCCAGGCGCGCCAGGCGCCGAGGCCGTGCGCGTAGTAGTACGCGCGCTCCGCCGGGTCGCCGACCGCGGCGGCGACGGCGACGGTGCCGCGCAGGGCGAGCAGGGCCCGCTGCCGCTCGCCGGTCACCTTCGGGAGGGCGGCGAGGACCAGGTTGCTGGACAGGGCGAAGAGGGACTCGGCGGCCGGCATCAGGGCCTCGCCGCCGTAGCGGTCGAACTCCGGCTCGTAGACGGCCGGATGGACGCCGGGGGGCAGCAGGTCCTTCACGGAGGTGTTCTCGCCGGTCTCGCCGGCGGCGGCGAGCCGTTCGGCCCCGCTGCGGTAGGCGGCGGGGTCGAGCGGCTCCTCCCCGGGGGCGGGGACCCCGGCCACGGCGAGGCGGGCCCCGAGGGACGCCTCGACACGGGCCCGCGCGGCGGCGTCGAGGCCGCCCACGCGGAGCCGCAGGTGCGGGCCGGACTGCCAGTAGCGGATGAAGAACCACGGAGTGCCGGGCGCGAGTTCACGGACGGTGGGTCCGATGACGTCGGTGACGACCCGGTCGTGGGCGGAGCGGGCGGTGGTGCCGAGGTGCAGATGCCAGGCGGTCCATGCGGTCCGCGGCGCGGCGGCGGGTGGGGTCACGGGGACGCTCCTTCAGAGTCTGAGGTCGAGCAGCGCGCCGCCGGTGGACTGCGGCACCCCCACGACCACGGACAGGACGATCATCTCGTCCGGGTCCAGGCCGAGGACGCGCTGGGTGGGGATCTCCTTGAACGCCCGCACGGGGCGGGCGAAGAGGCCGGAGGCCGCCGCGGAGAGGCAGAGGCCGTGCGCGGCCCAGCCGGCGGCGTGCTGGACGGCGCCCCAGGCGGCCGTTCCGAGCCGCTCGAAGAGCGCGCGGGGACGGACCGACAGGAAGACGGTGAGGGGGGCGTCGCGGATGCCGCAGCCGTTGACCGGCGAGACGCCGTAGCCGTACCGCTCCTCCAGCCGTTCGGGCGCGGTCGGGTCGGCGCGCAGCAGGCGCGTGGCGCCGTCCCGCAGCCGGTGCACCCCGTCGGTGTGTCCCTCGACGCCCTGGACGACGGCGGTCACCTTCAAGGCGTCGAAGGCGGCGGCGAGTTCGTATCCGGGCGGGGGGACGGCGAGCCAGCGGGCGGCGCTGTCGAGGATCTCGGCGGGCTGCCCGCGGCGGCGGCCGCTCATGCCGTGCAGGGCACGCGGCATCCGGCCGGAGTGGCGGCGCCAGAGCAGTTCCGCCCAGTCGGGCGCGGTCCGGGACGGGCCGAGGCCCGCCGGGACGGCGGTGGTGAGCGGGGCGGAGCCGCTGCGGTAGGTCTGTTCCCGGTTGACGCGGAGGATCTCCGCGAGGGCGGGGTCGGTGCGGGCGAGGTGCGCGGGGGGTCCCGGCACGGCGGCGGGCTCCGGCACGGCGGGGGGTGCGGCGCCGTCCAGTTCCACGGTGAACGGCAGGGACCAGGCCCAGGTGTCGTCGAGGCCGAGGGCGGAGAGCCGGGTTTGGGCGTCGGGGCCGGGCGGACGCAGCCGCGCGGGCAGCCCGAACAGTTCGAGGCCGAGGCTCAGCGACCGCAGGACGAAGCCCAGTTCGATGGCGATGAGCGAGCCCCTGAACCACTGGTAGGCGGGCGGGACCGTCGTGTACCGGCCGGTGAGCAGGATGCCGCCGGGCGCCTCCGCGGGGCCGGGCGCGCCGGTGAGGGCGTGCCGGTCGGGGTCGAGGAGGCGCCAGGGCATGCCCGCGCCCCCGTCCACGAAGGCGTGGACGGGGAAGAGGCAGCGGGGCGAGGCGTAGGGCCGGTGGTCGTTGTAGGGGTTCTCGGGTTCCCTGCGCTGGGGACCGAAGGCGGTCACGAGCGCGCGGCCGAGCCGGTCGGCGACCGGTTCGGCCGGCGGGTCCGCGGCGTCCGCGGGGGACGGCAGGGCCGGGTACGGCAGCGCGGCCAGCCGCTCGTGCGTGCCGAGCGGCAGGCCGGCGCGCGGGGCGCCCCCGCGCGGCGGCGGGGGCGGCACGTGCGTGTCGGGCGGGGGCTGGGGCTGCCAGGTCCAGGGCGGCGCCTCGGGTGCGTCCGCCCCGGCGCCGTACGCGTACCAGAGGGGTTCCCTGGCGATGCTGTTGTCGCCCTCGGGCCCCGGCAGGTCGACGGGGCCGCGGCGCGGGGCCGGTGCGGGCGCCGGGGGCGCGGGCGCGGGGCGCGGCGGGGCCGTCACGGGAACGGGTGGGGGTCGAGGGGCAGCGCCCGGTGCTCCTGGCCGGTGCCGCGCAGGGCGGCGGTGAGCCGGGGCAGGCCGGCGAGGCGCTGCTGGGCGTGGCCGAAGCACATCGGGACGATGCCGGGGACGACCGCGCGGGCCACGTGGATGCCCGCGTCGGCGTGTTCGCGGCTGGTCTGGTCGACGAGGACGATCCGGTCGAGGCCGGCCTCGGCGAAGAGGCCGCGGACGAAGTCCAGGGCGCCCCGCACGTCGCCGCCGGAGCCCCGGTCGAGCCGGCCCGGCCAGTCCGGGAACGCCTCGGCGAGGGTGACGCGCGGTCCGCCGAGGGCGGCCGTGGCCCGGCCGGCGGTCTCGGGCAGCGAGGAGAACCGGACGTGGTCCTCCAGCTCCTGCACCAGCCACGGGTCGGCGACCATCGGCTCGACGTCCTCGCGGGTCCAGTCGACGGGGTTGGTGACGAGCTGGGCGACCTCGCGCAGGGCGCCGCGGACGGCGGCCTGCGGGTCGGCGCCGGAGCCGGCCGAGGAGAACGTGGCGGGGAAGGGGTTCAGCCGGTTCACTGCGAGCACCCAGACCACCGGCAGGCCGATGTCCTGGGTGGCGACCAGGAGGTGGACGTCGAAGCCGCGCGACTCCATCAGCTCGATCATGGCGCGGCTGGTGGGGTCGGTGAGCGAGGAGTTGGGGATGGTGGGCAGTGGCGCGGCCCGGTGCCAGGACAGCAGGAAGGCGTCCCGCTCGGCCAGCTCGAACAGCGAGTGCAGGGCGGCCTCTTCGAGGTTGGCGCCGACGGCGCAGCCGCTGGAGGACTCGTAGAAGTAGTGCTTGCGGCCCGCCGTCCCCGCCTCGCGCGCGGCCCGGCGGTCGCGGCGGTGGTGGTACTCGTACTGGTAGAAGGCGTGGTCGGCGGGGACGAGCAGGGGCCGGCCGTCGTCGAGGTCGTGGCCCCACACCCAGTCCATCGGGGTGTCCGCGTCGAACGGCGTGGCCCGGCTGGTCGGATGGGCGAGCTGCTCCGCCGTGCAGCGCCCGAGTCCGGCGGGGTCGACGGCGTGGCCGGCGACCTCGGTGAAGGAGCGGTCGGTGAGGACCGGCAGGTCGTACGGGAAGCCGGCCAGCCGCTCGTACGCCTCCAGGATCGCCACGGGGCCCGTCTCGGCGAAGGTGCGGGCGCGGCCGTGGCCCATCGCCGGTGCGTCCGGCACCACGGCCATGCTCATCGCGAAGGGGGCGCGGGACTCGCGCAGCAGGGCGCGGACCGGCCCGAAGCGGCCGTCGACCAGCCGTTCCTGGAGCACCCCGCGCTCGACGAGCCGGCTCGCGGCGGTCCGGGTGGAGTCGTCGGCGAAGGCGGGCCGGTCGACGAGGGCGAGCGGCCCGGGGGCCGCGGTGCCGTCGAGCTTCTCGTACGCGGGTCCGCACAGCGGGCAGTGGAAGCTGCGGGCGATGCGGTGGCGGCGCAGTCCGGCCGGCGAGACAGCGAAGAGCTCTCCGGGGCCGAGGGGCCGCTCCACCAGGTGCTCCAGGGCCGCCCGGAGCAGTTCGGGAAGGAGCGGCGCGGCCGGGCCGGGGGCCTCGGTGGCGTACGTCAGGTCGCCGACCAGCGGGTGGTCGGGGACGGTGCGGTCGCGCACCTCGGCGCAGCCGGCGCACCCCCCGTCGGTGCCGGGCCGCCAGAGCGGTCCGACGAGCACCTCGTCGGCGCGCAGCCGCACCGAGAGGTGCGGCCGGCCGGCCGCGGCCGCCTCGTCGAAGCGGGCCCGCTCCCAGCCGAGGTGCCAGCCCCGGTCGACGGCGACCGTTCCCTCGGGCAGGAGGTCGGCGAGGACGTCGAGGGCGGTCCGCCAGTCCGCGTCGACGGGGCGGGCGTCGAACCCGGGGCCCGTCGCCGGGGCCGTCACGGTCGGGGTGTCACTGGGCATCGCGGGCCTCCACGGGGCCGTACCAGAGGGGAAGTTCGCCCAGCACCGGGTCGTGGCGCGCGGCCTCGCCCCGGTACGTCGTCCCGGGCCGGGCGGCGGCCAGCTGCGTGCGCAGCGCGTCCAGGGCCGTCCGGTCCGCGAAGAGCAGGGCGTCGGTGGAGAGCGGGTCGACCGTGCCGCAGCCGGGGGTGCCGGACTCCGGTGCGGTCTGCGTCCGGGCGAGCGCGGTGCACAGGGCGCCGAGGGCGGCCTGCGCCGGGCCGGCGCCCCAGCCCCGTCCGAGGAGGGTGCCGCCGAGGGTCACCTCGGCGAGCCGCCAGTCGAGGCCGGGCACCCCGCGCAGGGTCACGGCGGGGGCGTCGCCGTCGGCGGGCAGCAGGGCCCGCAGCCGGGCGAGGATGCGCCGGCCCTCGGGGTCGAGCAGGTCGTCGGCCACGCCGCCCGCGGCCGCGGCGGGAGCGCCCGCCGGGTTCGCCGCGGGCGGCTGGGGCGTGGTGGCGGTCCTCGCGGTCACCGGGCGGGTCTCCTCGGCGAGCAGGCGCAGCGCGCCGTCGAGGAGCCAGTGTTCCCGGGTGAGCCCTGCCGCCGGGGTGGGAGCCCCGGGGATGCGGGCGTGCGGGCCGGCCGCCGGGGTGGGAGCCCCGGGGATGAGGGCCCGCAGGGCCTGCAGGGTGGCCGCGACGGTGGCGGTCTCCTGGTGGGCGGCCCAGGCGAGGACGGTGGTCGTGGGGCGGCCGGCCGCGCGGAGCTCGGCGGCGCGCAGGGCGAGGGGCATCTGCGGGAGGTCGGCGCCCTCGGTGAGGGCGAGCAGCCCGGTCCACTCGGCGGCGAGCGGGGCGGCGGTCTCGCGGGCCTCGTCCGGCGCGGGCCGGTCGTCGGCCGGCGCGCCGGCGAGGGTGTGGGCCTCGGGGAGGGAGCCGGGTCGGCCGGGCGCGGCCGCCGTGGGGGCTCCCCCGACGGTGACCCGGTCGGAGACCAGGTCCGTCCCGTGCACGACGTGGGCCTCGCCCGGGTCCGCCGTGCCGGTGAGGGTGTCGACGAGCAGCTGGGCACCGAGGGCGCCGGCCAGCGCGTCCGCCACGGGGCGGGGCGCGGGCGCGGTGGCGGCCGCGGCGGCCCAGGCACGGGCCCGCTCGTGGAACGCGGGCCCGGCCCCGGGGTGTCCGGGTCCGGTGACGGCCGGTCCGACGAGGGTGACGCCGGAGCCGGGCTCCCCGTCGGCCGCGCCGAGGAGGACCGGGACGACCAGGGGCGCCCCGGTGGGTGCGGCGGGGCCGGCGCCGGCCTCCTGGACGGCGAGGACCGCGTCGGGGGTGCCGGTGAGCTCCGCCGGGTCGGTGAGGACGGTGCCGACGCCGGCGCGGCGCAGGCCGCGGGCGGCGGGCCCGGTCGCGGTGGCCGGCCCGGTGACGAGGACGGTCGCGGCGCGGAGCCGGGCGAAGGCGCCGTACGGGTCGTCGAGGAGGCCCTCCAGCCGGGCGAGGGACTCGGCGTGCCGGGCCCGTACGTCGGCGGGCGGCTCGGGCGCGGTGTGCGCGGCCGGGTCGAGGAGCAGTCCGTTCTCGCGGAGCTTGTCGACGAGGTGGCGGACGGCGGGCCGGGCGCGTTCGGTGCCGATGCCGGCGACGAGGGCGTCCTCGTCGGTGCCGTCCTCCAGGAGGGGGACGCAGCCCTGGGCGACGGCGTGCAGGATCTCGGAGCCGCGCAGGACGAACCGGGCGCGGGCACCGCTGAAGTAGACCCCGCCGGGTACCGGCGCGAAGTGCAGGTCGGGGCGTGCCTTGAGCATCGTCACCGCTCCTCTGCCTCGGTCGTGGGGTGGCTGTCGGTCGTGGGCCGGGGGGCGGCCGTGGGGTGGTAGGCGAAGCGGCCGCCGGCGGTCCGGCCGACCTCGACGACCCACTCGGTGGCGTGGGTGCCGTCGATGACGCCGGGCAGCGCCTCCTCCAGGTAGCTGCCGCCGGTGTCGGCGCCCCGGCGTTCGAGCATCCGGGGCAGGACGCGGGCGCCGAGGGCGCTGCCGAGGTCCGCGTACTGGGGCTTCTGCTGGAGCCGCTTGGACTGGACGTCGGGGGCGCCGACGGAGAGCGGGCCCTCGTCCTCGGGGACGGTCTTGATGACGACCTCCTCGGGGACGCCGTGCCGGGCGCGCCAGGCGGTGAGCGCGAGGTGCCGCTCGTGCTCCTCGGGTCCGGCGGCCAGCGCGGTGCCCAGCTCCTCGCCGCCGTACCAGCGGCGGCGTCCGATGAGGACGTCGCCGACGGCCATGCGGGGTGCGGTGCGGGTGGTCCTGCGGTCCCAGGGGGTGGCGGCGTGCCAGCTGTTGGGGAGCGCGTTGAAGAGCCGGCCGCTGATGGCGAGCCCGGAGGCGACGGAGAGCGGCGGCGGGAAGAGGCCGGGGTGACCGGTGCCGAGGGGCAGGACCCGCAGCGGGGCGCCGTCGGCGTCCTCGACGCGCAGCGAGTCGGTCTCCGGGTCGTGGGCGAGGCGGAGCCCGAACCAGTCGTCGGGGGTGAGGCCGCCGGGGAGGACCGGCGTGTGGGCGTTGACGTTGAGCCGGTGCAGGCCGAGGTCCTCGGTGACGCGGGCGCCGTCGTGTCCGTACACCCGGCGGACGTGGTCGGCGAGGCGGGGCAGCGCGCGGCCGCCCATCCGCCGGTCGGCCTCCAGGAAGCGGGCGTACAGCATGCCGTGGCCCGGCAGTCCGTCGTTGAGGACGAGGTGGCCGTCGCCGCGCTGGAGCAGGACGCCGTAGATCAGCGGGTCGCGGCGGAAGCGTTCGGGCAGGGCGTCGGTGAGGCCGGCGACCTCGGCCGGGCTGATGCGGAGGGTCGGTTCGCCGTTCTCGACGGCCTTGGAGAGGAGGTCGTGGACCGCCTCGGTGACGTCGCGGCGCAGCCGGTAGATGCGCTCCAGGGAGCCGTCGGCGGGGCCGATGCCCTGGAGGGCGGACGGGTCGCCGGGGCCGTCGGGTCCGTAGACGGCGGCCATGGCGGCGGCGCGGCGGGACACCTCGCCGACGACGAAGGGGGCGTGGGCGGCGAGGGGGACGTTGGCCCCGGCGCCGAACC
This sequence comes from Streptomyces sp. NPDC104202, assembly GCF_055584185.1. NCBI lineage: Bacteria > Bacillati > Actinomycetota > Actinomycetes > Kitasatosporales > Streptomycetaceae > Streptomyces > Streptomyces sp. NPDC104202. The sequence continues at coordinate 21,873 of NZ_JBVJMN010000019.1, forward strand.
GCTCGACGAAGGCGGCGGTCATGAGCACCCGGACGTCGTGCAGCCAGTCGAAGACGGTGAGGAGTTCGACGGCCGGACCGAGGTCCTCCAGGGACTTCCGCCAGGGCTCCGTGTCCACCGCGAGCGGCGGCATCACGTAGTCCTCCTCGACCGTGATGTGGGCGGGGCGTCCGGCGGCGTGGCTGAGTTCGCCGAGGGCGCCGCGCAGTTCGGCGAGGGCGGCGCCGCGTTCGGCGGCGGGCGCGGCGGTGAAGGCGGGCAGTCCGGCCTTGACCCGGTCGGTGAGCTCCTTCGTGCGGGGGCGCGGGTCGTCCGGGGTGAGCAGCGCCTCGTAGTCGGCGGAGCCGTCCTCGGCCTCGTGGAAGGTGCAGAGCAGGCCCTGTTCGACGGCGCCCCTGACCTGGCGTTCGGCGTCCTCGGGGGTCAGGCCGGAGCGTTCGGCGACGTGGGCGACGACGGACGGAAAGGGGCGCGGGCCCATGGAGACCGCGTCGAGGAGGTCGCCGGCCGGGCCGTCGAGGGCGACGGCGGCGCGGCGCATGCCCTCCGGGGCGGCCTTGAGGAAGAAGAGCTTGCCGGCCGCCGGGTCGGGCGCGGAGGTGGGCGGGAGCCCGATCCACAGCGTGTCGAGGGGCCGGCCCGCGGGGTCGGGCAGGCCGCCGACCACGTAGTTGAGCATCACCCGGTCGAGGCCGGGGAAGGCGACGGCGCCGGGGAAGCCGGCCTCGTCGGGGCCGGGCGCGGCCGGGTCGGGCTCGGCGATGCCGACGGCGGTGAAGCGGGCGAGCGGGCTCGTGCGGACCATGGCGCGGGTGACGTACTGGATGAGTCCGCGTTCGGACTTGCGGGTCTTCGACGTCACGCGGCCGGGCGCGGCGACGGCGGCGCGGTACCGCTCGGCCTCCTGGTGGACCTCGGGGGCGACGAGCGCGAGCGAGCGCAGCAGGTCGGGGTCGCCGAGGAGTCCGGCGAGGACCTCCCGCTCGCGCTCGGCCGCGTCGGGGTAGCCGGCGACGAGTTCGGCGCGGAGGCGGTCGCGGGCGGCGCGGGCGTCGAGCCAGGCCGCGAGCGCGGGGGGAGCCGGGTCCGGGGTCGTCCTCGGGAGCTTGCCGTTGTGCACGGACCGGCGCAGGGCGACCAGTTCGCGCCGCTCGTCGTCGTCGGCGGCGGCGCCGATCCGCTCGTACAGCTCGTCGGATGCGGCCGTCGTGGCGGCGGCGAGGGTCTCCTCGGCGGCGGTGACGAGGGCGAGCTGCCGCCGCAGTCCGGCGTCGGCGAGCCGGGCCCGGAGCAGCGGGTTGACGCGCAGGAACCACAGGGGCTCGGGGGCGGGGGCGGTCATCGGAGGGCTCCCTCGGGGGCGGCGTCCCGGGCGGTGCCCGGGGCGGGGGCGGCGGGACTCGGTCCCCCGGCGGGGGCGGCCGTGGCGCGGGCGGCGATCCGTTCGCGCCAGGAGACGCCGAGGACCTCGTCGGCGGTCTCGGCGATCGCGAAGCACGTGTAGTAGCGCTGCATCGGGGAGACGGTCAGCAGTGGCAGCTGCTCGTAGAAGAGGTTGGTGAGGAGGCGGAAGGCGGCGAACCAGGGGGACGGGGCCGAGGTGATCCCGGCGGCGCCGACGGTCCGGTGGAAGTCGCTGTCGGGCTGCGCGCCCTGCGGGACGACGTCGGTGGCGCCGGGCGGGCCCATCTCGGAGGTGTCGAGTCCGGCGGTGGCGCCGTCGAGGAGGTCGAGGGTGAGGGTGCCGGCGGCGACGGCGCTCTCCAGGGCGCCGGCGCCGTAGGCGAAGCCGGTGCGCCAGGCGGCCGCGGTGGCGGAGACCTCGCCGCTCAGCCGCTCCTCGACGACGCGGCGGAAGAGGGGCGCGTCCTGGGCGAGGCGCTGCCGGAAGACGGGCCGCACGTCCTTGGTGGGCGCGGCCCAGGCGAGGAATGCCTCGACGTGGGAGCGGGGCGAGAAGACGCCGTAGCCGAGGCCGAGGGTGTGGGTGTCGGCGAGGGCGGCGAACGCCTCGGCGAGGCGGAGGGTGCCGGAGCCGGGTGCGCCGGCGAGGTCGTCGACGGTCCGCAGGAGCGCGGGGGTGAGCGCGCCGTGCACGACGGTGCGGAAGCGGTCGAGGCGCGGGTCGCGGGGGCCGGTGGCGGCGCCGTCGGCGCCGATCCGTTCGACGGCGCCGTGTTCGCGCAGCGGCAGGTAGGGCGGCTGGACGGCTTCCAGGCGGCCGAACTCGCGGGCCTGGTCGAGGTAGGCCTCTTCGGTGAGGGCCCGGGGCGGGTCGAGGGGGCCGGCGTCGAGGCTTCGCGCGATGCCGTCCCAGTCGGGTCCGCCGCCCGGGACGCCGGTGGCGTCCCGGGCGAGGATGTCGACGTGCGGCCCGTGGAGCCACCCGCGGCGCAGCTGGACGGCGGGGGCGCCCGCCTCGTTCAGCGCGCGGGCGACCGGTACGACGTACCGGGCCAGCCAGGCCGGTGTCACCGGCATCCGTGTGTGCAGCCGCACTCCCGTCAGGCCGTCGGAATCCGGCTTCACGGCAGTGCGCTCCAGCGCATCAACCCCCATGGCTTTCGCACCTTCCGAGAATTCGAAGTGAACGTCCTGCTTTTTCTTCCGCCATCATGTGGCGGCTGAATTGGGCAGGGAAAGGAAAAAGGCGTCCGGCCTTACATGTGTCACCGATCGCGTGACGTGCGGGCCGTGAACCGGTCCGCTTCGGGCGGAGTCGGACTGGCTGAAAATAGACAACCCGGTCGGATGATCGCTGTAGTGTCCGCGCCATGACTACGGAAACCACCGACGCGGAGTGCCTGGCACTCACGCGGAATCTGCGCCGCCGCGGCGCGATCGTCCTCGCCGTCTTCGGCCTCGTATGGGCCTTCGCGGGCGGTTCGGGGATAGCGGCGGTGCCGGTTTCGGTCACCGTCGGCGTCGTCGCGGCGGCCGTCACGGCCGGCGCGGTGGTCCTGGCCTTCCGGGGCACCGCGGGCCCCGTGTCCCGGCTGGTGCGGCTGCCCGCGAAGTGGAACCGGGGCGTCGGCCTGGTCAACGCGGCCGAGCTGGTGGCGATCTTCGCGGTGATCGGCGCGTCGAACGCCTCGGGCCACCCGGAGTTCATCCCGGTCGGCATCTGCCTGGTCGTGGGCCTGCACTTCTTCCCGCTCGCGCGCCTCTTCGACCAGGGGCAGTACACCTGGACCGCGGTCTTCCTGACGGCGGTCTCCCTGGTGGGGCTCGCCGTGCTGGCGGCCGGCACCACGGCCGAGACCATCCGCACGGTGGTCGGCCTGGGCGCCGCGCTCGTGCTGTGGGCCTCGTCCTTCCACGTCGCCCTGCGCGGCTGACCGCGCGTCACACCCCCCACACGCACGCGAGGATGCGCCACCCGGCCTGGGCCGGGCGGTCGCATCCTTCGTGCGTCGTGCGATCAGCCTCTGTTACCCGGTCAGCAGGCCGAGCAGGTGGAGGACGAGGACGACGAGGTGCCGATCGAGCCGCTGGAGGCACCCATCTCCGGGAGGGCC